>NZ_JBILKB010000116.1:0-4331 GCF_044376915.1 Flavobacterium sp. | reverse complement strand
CGCCTGAAATGCCAAGGCATACATTTTTATATTTTTTATCATGGAAACGAGTCCGTTAGCGCGAGTAGGTGACAAATGCTCTTTTAATCCAATGGCATCTATAAAATCCATATCGGCTTCCAAAATATCCGCTGGCTTTTGATTCGAAAAAACCCGAATCAAAATAGCAATAATTCCTTTAGTCAAAATAGCATCGCTATCTGCCGTGAAAACGACTGTCTCATCTTTTTGTTCTCCTTGCAGCCACACTTTAGACTGGCAGCCTTTTATGATGTTCTCTTCCGTTTTAAATTCTTCTTTGATTAAAGGCAAGTTTTTACCTAGCTCAATGATGTATTCATAACGCTGCATCCAGTCGTCAAACATCGAGAACTCGTCTACTATATCGTCTTGAATTTCTTTAATTGTCATATTAATCTTTGCTTTTTACTTCACAAAAGAAAGTATTTTATTTACTACTTTTTCTATTTCTACTGGCGGATAACCGTGATCAAAACTTTGGGATTCAAATGTTTTTCCTTGTTTTGTTATTTTTAAATTGGCAATCGCTGCACCATCAAACAATCGCTTTTCGGTTGGGGCTTTCAATTGAGAAAGCGAGTCTAAATCCAACTCCTGAATTGCTGAGTTTAAATTATTCCAATCCGCAATTGGGATTTTAAATATTACTGGCTTTTCACCCCTGCTTTTGGCTACAAAAACCAATTGTTTTTCTATTGTAATTTCTTGATAAAAACCTCTAGAATAGGCTTTGTATTCCATTTTAGTTTCGTTTTGGACGGTTCTTTTTTGTCCTGCACATCCTGCAAAAACTAAAATACTCAACAACAAAACAATACTCTTTTTCATTTTAAGATAGCATCATTTTAGCTTTCTTCACCGCCTCAACCATCACGTCAATCTCTTCTTTAGTGTTATAAAACGCAAAAGAAGCACGAATGGTCCCTGGAATCTCAAAGAAATTCATAATCGGTTGTGCGCAATGGTGTCCTGTGCGAACAGCTATCCCTAATTTATCCACAATCGTTCCAATATCATACGGATGAATGCCGTCGATATTGAATGAAATTACCGAAGTTTTCGCCTCAGCTGTTCCGTATATTTTCAATCCTTCAATAGCTGAAAGTTGTTCCGTTGCATAATGTAGTAATTCTGTTTCTTGTTTTTGAATGTTCTCAAAACCAACTGAATTCATATAATCAACCGCGGTTCCTAGTACAATTCCGCCTGCAATATTGGGCGTTCCTGCTTCAAATTTATGCGGCAATTCGGCATAAGTAGTTTTCTCAAAAGTAACTTCCTTAATCATTTCGCCACCTCCTTGATAGGGCGGCAATTTATTCAACCACGATTCTTTTCCGTATAAAATTCCCGTTCCTGTTGGTCCGCACAATTTATGCCCCGAAAAAGCATAAAAATCACAATCTAATTCTTGCACATTGGGTTTCAAATGCGGCACGGCTTGCGCGCCATCAATGAAAACAGCAGCGCCAAATTGATGCGCTTTATCAATCATATATTTGATTGGGTTAATCGTTCCCAAGGCATTCGAAATATGATTCACCGTCACGATTTTCGTTTTATCCGAAAGCAATTGGTCAAATTCTGTAATAACCAATTCGCCCTTTTCATTCATCGGAATGACTTTCAAAACGGCTCCGGTTTTTTCGCACAATAGTTGCCAAGGCACAATATTACTGTGGTGTTCCAAAGCAGAAACCAGCACCTCATCACCTGCTTTCAAAAGCGAAGCAAATCCATTAGCTACCAAATTCACACCATGCGTAGTCCCTGAAGTAAAAAGGACTTCGTGAGAAAATTGAGCGTTGATGTGGTTTTGGATTTTAGTTCGAGACGCTTCGTAGGCATCCGTAGCTAACTGACTTAACGTATGCACCCCGCGATGAATATTCGCGTTGATTTCCTGATAATAGGTCGCAATCGCATCAATAACCACTTGCGGTTTTTGAGTAGTCGCTCCGTTGTCAAAATACACCAAAGGTTTCCCATTCACTTGTCTTGAAAGTATCGGGAAATCGGCTCTTATTTTTTGAATGTCAAACATTTATTTAGAATTTTTCTAAATACAAAAGTAATAAAATTGCAATGGATTTTTACCAAACAGATGTTAATAAAATTAAAGTTTTGTTCAACAAAAATCATTAAATTACAACTGTTATGATTTTGAAATTGTTTCAATTCGCAAAATCTGTGTTGATTATTTACTAAATTGCATCAATTTCAAACTATTCCAAATGAAAAAATTACTCCAATTGATTGGTATTGCAGCAGTTCTTGGGCTGTTGTATTTTGGTTTTACTACCTATCCTAAACTAGATTTAATCTCGGGTTTCTCTGCTAAGAGCATTGCCTCTGGGCATTTCATAGACAATCGTTCACAACAAATGATTGAACAAGGCGACAACGATATTGACCTCATCGATTTGGCACAAAATACAATCGACGAAGCGGGTCAGTTTGCCACAGCTTCTGTCAAAGGTTTAAAAGAACGCAAAGCCATTTACCGTGAGGGATTGGGTGCTACTTTAATCAACGATGATTTTGATACTTCAAAACCCTATTTGGTGCCGAAAAGAAACACATCAAAAGCCGGCTTAGTGTATCCTTATGGCGATGCCGAACAAAAAGACACTGTTTTTTCTAACATTGATTACGATCAATTAAACCGAACCGTGGAGAACGCTTTTGACAAAAAGGGTCAAAAAACCAAACGCACTCGATCTCTAATTGTGATTTACAAAGACAAAATTATTGCCGAGAAATACGATACAGGATTTACAAAAAACAGTAAAATATTAGGTTGGTCCATGACCAAAAGTATTACCGCAACCTTATTTGGGATCCTCGAAAAACAAAAGAATTTTAATATCTACCAACCCGCTCCTATTCCAGAATGGGTTAATGACGAACGTAAAAAAATCACCACTAACGATTTATTGCACATGAACTCGGGTTTGGAATGGGAAGAAGATTATGGAGCTATATCCGATGTGACTAAAATGCTTTTTCAAGCCGAAGACATGACACGTTCGCAACTTGAAAAACCCTTGGCTTTTCAGCCCAATACGCATTGGAATTATTCTTCGGGAACTACCAATTTGCTTTCGGGAATTTTGAGAAAACAATTCAAAACCCATCAAGAATACCTTGATTTTTGGTATTCGGCTTTGATTGATAAAATTGGGATGCACTCAATGTTGGTGGAAACTGATATGGCAGGCAATTATGTAGGTTCGTCTTACGGATGGGCTACCACAAGAGATTGGGCGAAGTTCGGATTATTATATTTACACAAAGGAAATTGGAACGGAGAGCAGCTTTTTAAGCCGAGTTGGGCAAAATATGTTGCCACACCCACGAATACTTCAAACGGTCGCTATGGAGGTCAATTTTGGCTTAATTCCAGTGGACGTTTTCCTGATGCGCCTAAAGATTTGTATTTCGCCAGTGGTTTTCAAGGACAAATGGTCGCCATTTTTCCAAGTCACGACTTAGTTATCGTTCGAATGGGACTTAAAGAAGATCCTGAATTTGATTTTAATGGGTTACTCGGCGGAATTGTTCGCAGTATCAAAAAATAAAAGCAAAAGAGCGCAAAGTATCAAAACCTTGCGCTCTTTTTATATTCTTTAATTTATCATTTTCTACAAATCAAACCCTAATTTAACGCCTAGTTTATTGGCAATAATCGTGGTAATTCGTTTTTTTAATTCTGGTATTTTGATGTTTTCGATAACCGCATTCGAAAACGCATACAGCAATAAAGCTTTCGCTTCTTTCTGTGGAATTCCACGTTGTTGCATATAGAACAAAGCCGTTTCGTCAAGTTGCCCTACAGTGCATCCGTGGGAACATTTTACATCATCTGCAAAAATTTCCAATTGCGGTTTGGCATTGATCGTGGCTTTATCGCTTAACAAAATGTTATTGCTTTTTTGGAAAGCATTGGTCTTTTGTGCTTCTTTTTCTACATACACTTTTCCGTTAAAAACACCTGTCGAACGATCTGAAAAGATGCCTTTGTAATCTTGGAAACTTTCACAATTTGGAGCCGCGTGGTTCACCAAAGTATAATGATCCACATGTTGCTTATCGCCAATAATAGTGATTCCATTTAAAGTACTTGTCAAATGTTCACCAAAATGATAGAAATTCAAATTATTTCTAGTCAAATTTCCTCCAAAAGAGAATGTTTGAACAGAAACATGGCTTTCTTGTTTTTGAGATACATACGTATTATCAATCAAGTTAGCTTCTAGCTCGTCATTTTGGATTTTATAGTAATCTACAATAGCGCGTTTTTGAGCAAA
>NZ_JBILKB010000008.1:0-43795 GCF_044376915.1 Flavobacterium sp. | reverse complement strand
TTTAGGATAAGGATAATCAAAAGTATGATGCGAATAGGTTTTTAAAGTATGAGCCACTGCTTTTGTAGACAAATCGCCCCAAAGTGGATTTGCTTCTTTAGGATAAACTGAAATTGCCAATGGCTTGTTGGTTGGCAAATTAACGGCCATCGCATCAATAATGAATTTTCTAGATGTTGAAAATCCGAAATCTCTAACATTTTGTGCTTTAAATCTCCATGTTTTTTTCTGTTCAGAAAATCCTTTTTCGGCTTGTATTGCTTCTTCTTGAGTTACAATTACTACTGGCTTATCAAATGTAGTTTCGGCCAAAGCCCAACGCTTCATTTGTTCGGGAGTATATACTTCACTTTTGTTTTGAATCACTCCAGTTCCTTCCATTATGTGATCGGCAGGCACTGTAATATTCACTTCATAATCTCCAAAAGTAAGCGCAAACTCTCCTCTTCCCCAAAACTGCATATTTTGCCATCCTTCCACATCGCTGTAGACTGCCATTCTTGGATAAAACTGAGCCATCACATACAAACGGTTTCCATCAGGGAATTGTTCATATCCAGAGCGTCCGTTGTTAACTTGCTCTTGGTAATTGACTATATTGTACCACCATTTGATCGAAAAAGTTATTTTTTCACCATTTTTTAATGGCTTTGCTAAATCAATACGCATCATGGTTTGGTTAATCGTATAATTCATGGGATTTCCCTTGGCATCATTTACATATTCAATATTAAATCCTCCTTGAAATGGCTTTTCCATAAATTTTTTAGCAAACCCATCGGTTGATATTGATTTGCTCAACGATTCGCTTTCTGCTAACGGGGTCTTTGAATCGGGTCGTTCAATATTTTGATCCAATTGTACCCACAAATACTCTAATGACTCTGGAGCGTTATTATGATAGGTAATCGTTTCCGAACCGTATAACTTCTTATTTTTATCGTCCAATTCCAAATTCATTTTATAGTCAGCCTTCTGCTGATAATAAGCTGGTCCTGGAGCACCCGATGCCGTTCTATACATATTAGGCGTTGCCATTTCGTTATACATTTGACGAAATTTATTTTCATCATAATGTCCCAGTTCACGCTTTTTCTCTTCTGTTTTTACTTCTTGAGCCATAGTCCCTAAAGCAACCGTTAAGGTTAATAAAGCACTAAGTAGAATTGATTTTTTCATAATATAGTTGGTCGTTTTAATAGTCAATTTTTTCGTTAAACTTTGTATTTGTCATCAAAAAGCTCTTTTTGTTACCGTTGATATTGGTATGCACAATGTTTTGCTGTTCTTGAAAGGTTTCTGTTAATAATGAATTGTAAATTTCGAAGGTATTTATTTTTTTTGAAATGGCAATTTTTGTGTAAATAATTATCACATCACCATCTATTTCTTTTGCTAAATATTCGATTCGTTGTAGTTTATTATTGATCGAAACTTTAATTTTTTCAGTGATATATTGCTTTATCCATTCTTCTGCTTCTGGGAGTTCATTCGAAGTAGTAATGTTTGGCTTTTGCTTGAATTTTTTTGTTAGAGCCTTTTCGAAATCATCAATGAAAATTCGTGAGGTAATTTCAACACGCTTTTTTTGAGGCACTAAATCCATTTGAGTAACAGCTACATAATATTTGTGGGGTGTAAATGAACTACAAACGATCCAACATAAAAGCAAAATTCCTATGATATACTTAATTTTCATTTGGTAAAAATACAAATTATTCTTTTTGATTTTGCTTTTTGAATTCGGCAGCTTTTTGAATTAAATATTCTATTAATTTCAACTCGTTTTCTGGCTTTAATAAGGGCGATAATTCATAAACATTTAGTTCAGAAAAACCCATAAACATCGGTATATCTTCATTTTTGATTTTTAAAGTTTCCACAAAAAAGTTGTGTGAAAACCGTTCAAATAAATGATCGGAATACGATTTTGATTGCAAATTTTTAATTCTTCGCTCTTCAAAAACACGCTCTGAATTCTTTTTTGGATTTGTCTTTAGGCCAACTAAATTTACTATTCCAACCACTACTAGTCCCAGTAAATTTACTCCTGTTGGTGCAAAAACATTGGGCATAGCGGTATTTACAGGTGCACCAGTTCTTACGTCATCCTCATAATGCATTATTTTTTTTGCATCAATTAAAGCAAAACCATCTCCGTATACTTGAATACGATTGGTATCTTCGGATAAATTGCCCGATAAAGTATATGGCGTAATAACGAGTTCATCCAATTCTGTTATTTTTACGTGCAATCGAATTTCTAATTCTTCCTTCCAAAAATCTTTATGAGACAATATGTATCGTTGTGAAATAAACGACTGACTTTCAAAAAACAAAGTGTCGGTGGCTCTTGCGCGAATTGAAAACTTACCGTCAATATCAGTTATTGCTTTAAGATTTGACGAAATATTACGAACAGTAACAGCTTCAACATCAAACGAATCAACCACGACAATACCGCGAAGGACCTTGCGTTCAATTCCTTGAGAAAACAAATAAGGCCCTACGAACAAACTTAACAACAATAACGTTTTCATAATTGACAATTTAAGTACTATTTAAACCCTTGTAATTCGCGATATTTTGAAGCCAATTCAGAAAGTATAAACGAAGCCATCGTATAATTTTTAACTTTCATAGACGAGGCAAAACCTTCATTTTCTGAAGCATAAAATATGAATCCATCTACATATTCTTCCGGTATTTTAAGAGTATTGATGATATATTCTTTATCATACTTATTAGCTAATTTAACTTGAAGCCTCTCTTTTTTTTCTACTTCTAATTCTTTCTTGAGCATACTGGTTCGCCCGCTAATGGAATTGATGAGTCCGTCGACACTCATTCCTCCCAATGGAATCAACAGCGGACTGTACCATTTAAATTCGCCCGCAGCTATTAATTTTCGCTCTGCAGGTGTGTAGGTTCTTTGTCCTTTTGGAACAATTCCTAAGGATTCGGCGTTAATACTTTTATAATCAATAATTGCGAGTTCTTTGAGTTGGGTTCGGTGCAATTGCATCGGAATAAAAACTAAATTTTCGCCAAAATCTTGTTCCGAAATTATATGTTTGGTTGGCGTAAAATTAAAACCAATAAATTTCAACGTATCATTTGGTTTTCCTTGGATCCTAAAATATCCGCCACGTTGAGAAAAGGTTTCCTCATTAGACGTATTGTTTTTAATTAATATCCCTTCAACATCCATAGCTTCAGAAACTATTTTTCCACTTACAAACCTCGTGTTTTGCGAAAAGCCGCAAACCGAAATCATATAAATTAAATAGAATAGACTCCTCAGCATTATGCTTTTTTTGAATATTTTTGTAAATGTAGGAAATCATCCTTAAAAGGAAATCCTAACAAGATGATAAACTTTTGTTAATACAAAGCCTTACTTTTGCAAAAAAAGAACCATGAAAAAAATTTTAATTGCCAGTACCTCAACCCTGCATAATGGAAGTTATTTAGATTATTTATTACCCGAATTAAAACTGTTTTTCAAAAATTGTACAGAAATAATATTCATACCTTATGCGCGTCCAAGCGGAATATCTTACGACGATTACACACAAAAAGTAGCTCAGGCTTTTAGTAAAATTTCGATTACTGTCAGAGGTATTCACGAATTCGAAAATCCTATAAAAGCCTTAGAAAAAGCTCAAGGTGTTTTTACGGGAGGTGGCAATACTTTTCTATTAGTAAGCCAATTATACGAAAACAACCTTATGGATACTTTGAAAGAAGTAGTTAAAAATGGAATCCCTTATTTAGGAACCAGTGCAGGAAGCAATATCTGTGGTTTAACGATGAGTACAACTAATGATATGCCCATAATATATCCACCAAGTTTTAAAACTTTAGGTTGGTTACCTTTCAATATCAATCCACATTATCTAGATCCAATTGAAGGATCAATGCATATGGGAGAAACGCGTGAAACAAGAATTCAAGAGTTCCATCACTTAAATACAGTACCTGTAATTGGTTTAAGGGAAGGGAGTTGGTTAGCAGTGAACGGAGATTCTATTGTATTAAAAGGCAATTTAACTGCTCGAATTTTTAAGAGAAATGAAACGCCATATGAAGTTTCACCCGGAACTGAACTGAATGAGTTGAAATAAAAAAGCCTTGCAAATTGCAAGGCTTTTTTATTGGAGCGGAAGACGAGGCTCGAACTCGCGACAACCAGCTTGGAAGGCTGGAGCTCTACCAACTGAGCTACTTCCGCAGGTGATAATTTTTAAAACTTTATCTTGTTTTGGAGCGGAAGACGAGGCTCGAACTCGCGACAACCAGCTTGGAAGGCTGGAGCTCTACCAACTGAGCTACTTCCGCAAAAAAGTAGTTAATTACTTATTTTGTGGGTGCAAATATACTCCAAAAGTTTTTTGAATTGCAAATTTTTAAACATATTTTTTTAAATCCTTTGTTATAAATTTGGGGCTAAGAATTGATGCTTTCTTAATTCATTAAAAAATAAATAGTTAGCTATACATGATCCTTCCCATTCATTATCAAGAAACCTATGTAATTCGTCAAGAAGTATTGCGAAAAGGGAAGCCTATTGAAACCTGTTATTTTACAGGCGACACTGAAAAAAGCACAGCGCATTTTGGATTCTTCCATGAAGAAAAATTAATAGGTGTAATTTCTGTTTTTAATAGCCCTTCAACGCTTTTTCAAGAGAAATCACAAATTCAGATTAGGGGAATGGCAGTTTTAGATAAATTTCAGCAAAATGGAATTGGAAACCAACTCTTACTGCATGCTGAAAATTATTGCAAACAGCAAAAGGTGGAGATTATTTGGTTCAATGCGCGAGAAAAAGCTGTTCAATTTTATAAAAAAAATGCCTACAAAATTTTAGGCGATGCATTTGAAATTCCTGAAGTGGGTATGCATTTTGTAATGTATAAACAAGTTATGGAATACTAGTATATAAGGACTAATTGCTATGAAAAAAATAATTTTTCTGTTTTCATTATTTGTACTCACTTCTTGTTTTAAGGAAACAAGAACACAACCATTTGAAAACAACAATCAGAGAGACAGTGTGCATAATGTAATTATTAGACCCGTGAATCCGGAACTCTTGAATGATACAACAGATAGTGTGCGCTTGTACTATCAAAAAATGAATTTTTACGAAATTTGGTATTTGGATGAAAACCGAAACGCTTTACTCGCCGAAATAAAAAAGTGCGGTGAAGATGGCTTAAATCGAGATGACTATGAATACCAAACACTAAAAGAATTAGAAAACAAAAGAAAGCACCTTTCAGAAAAACAACAAATAGCATATGACATATTATTGACCCAATCTTTTGAAAAATTAGCATTGCATTTGTATAAAGGAAAATTAAATCCAAAAACACTTTATTCGAATTGGGACTTACATCCAAAAGAAATTGCGCTTTCAGATTACCTAATTAAAGCTGTTAAGAAGCAAAAAGTAGCGTCAACTTTAAAAGAACTAAAACCGAATCACATTGTATATCAATTGCTTAAAAAAAGCTTAGTAACACTGGACGCATTTCCAGATATGCCTTTTTCAACAATTTATAGTTCCAAAAATAAAATACAACTTAACGATACCCTACCTGAACTGGTTAAAATTAAAAAACGATTGACATATTGGAAAGACTATACCAATCCGGATAGTATATTTACTTGGGCTTATGATTCAATTACATATAAAGCGGTAAAAAAATTTCAGAAAAGGCATGGATTAAAACCAGACGGAGTGATTGGGAAAGGAACAATTTATGCCTTAAATTTCACAAAAAACGAACGAAAAGAACAAATATTTGCTAATTTAGAACGTTGGCGTTGGTATCCTAAAGATTTAGGTGATCAATATCTCCTTGTAAATCTGCCCGAATATACCTTGAATTATGTGTCTCATAATGATACCGTTGCAACACATAAAGTTATTGTTGGAACCGCTAAAAGAAGCACTCCAATATTGAGTTCAAAACTATCTAATTTTGTTTTTAATCCAACGTGGACTATTCCCCCAACAATCATTAAAGAAGACCTACAGCCAAGTGCGGCAACCAATAGAGAATATTTTGCTGCCCGAAGATTAACCATATATAATACAGAAGGAAAAGAAATTAGTCCTAGTGAGTGGAATCCAGATAAAGCTAATAATTATCGCTATGTGCAAGAACCAGGCTATAACAACTCTTTAGGCTTGGTGAAATTTAATTTTCCAAATCATCACACAGTTTATCTCCACGACACCAATCACCGAGATTATTTTACCAAAACAAATCGCGCTTTGAGTTCGGGCTGTGTACGAGTAGAACACCCTTTAGAATTGGCTCAACAAATTATAGCACAAGAGTATCCTGAGCGAAATGCGAAAGAATGGATTGCATCCTTACTAAAAAATAAAAAAACGAAATCAATTTCCGTAAAGAGTACAATCCCAATTCATCTTTTTTACTGGACCAGTTGGATAGAAGGCAGCCAACTGCAATTTAGACCTGATATTTATTTACTGGATAAAGAATTGGCTAAAAAATTACGACAATAATTTGGCCGCTTGAAGCGGCTTGCGAGAAGGATGAAAAATGAACAAACAGGATTTGTTTTTGATCAATTCTATCATTTGCAAATGCACTTCAATTGGCACTGCCGGACAACCTAAACTTCTACCTATATAACCTTGTTTTTGGGCTAATTTTTTATTGACGTAATCGGCTCCATGAAGCACTACCGCTCGCTCACGAGCATTATGATTGATCCCGTATTCTAATCCGTCGAGGCGCAAAGAAACACCGTGTTTTCCCTTATACACTTCTCCTGTAAGATAAAATCCTAAACTACTTTTAAAGGAATCATTTTCATTTGAAAAATCGGTTGCATAGGCAAGACCCGAATTTCTTCCATGGGCTACTAATGATTTCAAAACAATTTGTTGGCAACTCATATCAATAACCCACAAACGTTCTTCTGAAGAAGGCAAACTAAAATCAATTACCGTCAATAAATCATTTTCTAGTCGTCCTTGCTGTTTTATTTGCTCATATCCTTGAAAGGCCGCTAAAAAAACATCAAATTTTGGCAACGAAAAAGAATTTAAATCTAAAGTTTCGTAAATCGATTTGCATCTAAATTCTAATGAATTTGATGAATTTGACGCTATTATATTAGCATCCGCAACATAAGAACGCTTCCTTGAAGACTCATATGAGCTAAAAGAAAACAATACTACAATCAGTACGGGTATAATGCGGTAAATCATAAATTTTTTTCGTTAACAAAACTTTGAAAGCTCCAAATATATTTATTAAAAAATCAATATCCAATAAAAAAATGTTTTTTATCGATTATTTGTGTATTTCATCGATTATTTATTTAAAAGTTAAACATAAATTAAAAAAAATAGACCAATACAATATTCGCTTACATTTGCGCCAAATTTATCCATATGCCAAATAAAATCTGTTTACTGTTACTACTTTTTATTGGAAATTTGTTTTTCTCGTTTGCGCAATCCAAAAAGAGCATTTCAACTACAAAAATTTCAGGAACCATAGCTTTAGACGGAGAACTAAATGAGGAAGCATGGAAAAATGTCTCAGTGGCAACTGATTTTGTGATGTTTGAACCCGATAATGGCAAAGCTATTGATCCCAAAAAAAAGACTGAAGTTCGAATTTTATATGATGATGAGGCTATTTATGTTGGAGCCCTACTATATGATGATGAACCTTCAAAAATAATGAAAGAAATTACCGAGCGGGACGACTTTGGAACGACAGATGCTTTTGGAATTTTCATAAATGGTTATAACGATGGGCAGCAAGATTTTCGCTTTTTTGTAACTGCAGCAGGTGGACAATTAGATTGCTTAGCAACTGAACAAATTGGGGAAGATTTTTCATGGAATGCTATTTGGGATAGCAAAGTAAAAATAACCTCTTTTGGTTGGGCTATAGAAATGAAAATTCCGTATGCCGCGCTACGTTTTCCGGGAGAAAACATACAAACTTGGGGCTTAAATTTTGTGCGTGAAATCAAAAGAGAGCGACGCATTTATACGTGGACACATGTAGACTCTAGAATTGGAGCTGTTATTCAACAAGCAGGAATTTTAAACGGAATTCAAAACATTAAAACCCCCACACGGCTCTTTTTAATTCCCTATTCTTCCTTTTATTTGAATGCTGGAGACCGTCAAAATACCAAAGGCGAACTTAAAGGCGGTTTAGATGTTAAATATGGTATTAACGATGCTTATACCCTTGATGCTATATTAGTACCGGATTTTGGCCAAACCAAGTTTGATAATGTAATATTAAATTTAGGCCCATTCGAACAACAATTCAACGAAAATAGGCCTTTTTTTACAGAAGGAACCGATTTATTCAGTAAAGGAAATTTACTGTATTCACGTCGTATTGGTCAAACACCTAACTTCTATCCATCACTTTCGGAAAATGAATCCATTACAGACTATCCTGGAGGGATAAATTTATTGAATGCAATGAAAATATCAGGTCGGGATAAAGACGGTTTGGGTATTGGTTTTCTAAATGCAATTACTGAAAGAACAACTGCAACTGTTTCAAATTCTAGTGATAATAGCACCAGAGAAGTCGTTGTTTCACCATTAACCAATTACAATGTAACCGTATTCGACCAACGTTTTAACCAAAATTCATCAGTAACATTCATCAATACCAATGTAACCAGAAACGGAAGTTTTAGAGATGCAAATGTGACCGGTTTACTTTTTGATTTGAATAACAAATCAAACAAATATAATGCTTCAGGAGGAATTAAATCGAGCGGTATTTATGATGTGATAAATACCAATGGTGTAAATGCATCTTTAAATTTAGCTGAGACTAGTGGGAAATTTAGATACAGTGTGGGAGGTGAATACATTTCAAAAGATTTTGACAACAACGACCTTGGCATTAATTTTAAAACCAATTATTATTCAATATATAGCAATGTAAACTACCGTATCCTAAACCCAAACAAAGTATTCAATACATTTAGAGTCAGTTTAGGTTCGTATGTTGAATTTTACAAACCTACCCAACAAATTCAGTTGAGTAATTTTAACTTCAACCTCAATTCTACCAACAAGAACAATCATTATTTTGGTGGAGGCATTTCTATAAATCCATTTGAAAATTATGATTATTATGAGCCGCGAATAGCCAATCGCTATTTTGTAAACCCAAAAAATATGGGTGGGTACTTTTATTTTTCTTCCAATTACAATTATAAATTTGCCATTGACTTGAATCCCTATCTCACGCATGTATTAAACGAAAATCGTTATGAAACAGGTATCAATATCCGCCCGAGATACCGTTTTAATGACCGCTTTTCCTTAGTATATAGTTTTGATTATGCCAGACAACAAAATGACATTGGATTTATTGATTTTGAAAACAGTGATATAATTTTTGCACGTAGAGACCGAAATACGTACACGAACGCTTTGAGCAGTAAATTTTCAATCAGTAGTGTTATGAACTTTAATTTATCCGTGCGTCATTATTGGTCAATTGCAGAAAACAATCAAATCAACACCTTGAATGAAGACGGAAGTTTATCACCAAACACAACATATTCCAACAATAAGAATTCCAATTTCAGCAGTTGGAATTTAGACTTATCATATTCGTGGTGGTTTGCACCTGGCAGTCAAATGTCAATTTTGTATCGCAACAATGCAGCTACTTTCGATCGCAACATAAATAGAAATTTTGGCACTAATTTTAACAACCTTTTCGATGACAATTTAAATCATGTATTATCTATAAGTGTGCGCTATTTTATCGATTACAATCAGGCTAAAGGTTGGGTTAAAAAAGGGTAATCAGCGTAATCGTTTTCGTAAATTTCACCTTAAATAACCGCAAAAAAACAGCCATTTGTTTATCTTTGTACAAATACAAAGTCATGAATAAAAAAGTAATTTTAATGATCCTTGACGGTTGGGGAAAATCACCTGATCCAAAAGTATCCGCAATAGATCAAGCAAATACCCCCTTTATTGATCGTTTATATACCCAATACCCAAATGCACAACTTCGAACTGATGGATTAAATGTAGGATTACCGGAAGGGCAAATGGGAAATTCTGAAGTAGGCCACATGAATTTGGGTGCTGGTCGAATTGTATACCAAGATTTAGCAAAACTTAATTTGGCAGTGGAAAACAAAACCATGAGTCAAGAACTTCCGCTACAAGAAGCTTTTGAATATGCGAAGAAAAACCAAAAAGCCATTCATTTTTTGGGATTGGTTTCAGATGGAGGTGTTCATTCGCACACTTCACATTTGCGCGGATTAATTGATGCAGCTCAAGAAAGCGGTGTTCAAAAAATGTTTGTTCACGCTTTTACGGATGGTCGGGATGTCGATCCAAAATCGGGAGTTACATACCTTACTGACCTAGAAAAATATTTAGAAAACACCCCCGCAAAACTAGCAACAGTTATCGGAAGGTATTATGCAATGGATCGCGACAAACGATGGGAACGCGTAAAGTTGGCCTACGATTTAGTAGTTAATAATGACGGCACTCCTACTCACAATGCAGTAGCTAGTTTACAAGAAAGCTATGCAAATAACATCACCGATGAGTTCATACAACCTTTAGTGATAATGGACAAAAACAACAAACCGATCGCTGCAATTAAAGAAGAAGACGTTGTAATTTTTTTCAATTTTAGAACCGATAGAGGCAGAGAATTAACCGAAGTACTTACTCAAAAAGATTTTCATGAATTCAATATGCATAAATTGAATTTATATTATGTAACCATGACCAATTATGATGAAACCTATCAAAATGTTAAGGTCATATATGATAAGGATAATATAACCGAAACTTTGGGTGAAGTATTGGAAAAAGCAGGAAAAACTCAAATTAGAATAGCTGAAACTGAGAAATATCCACACGTTACCTTTTTCTTTTCAGGGGGTCGTGAAGAACCTTTTAAGGGCGAAACACGTATTTTAAAAAATTCTCCAAAGGTAGCTACTTATGACTTACAACCCGAAATGAGCGCCTTTGAACTTAAAGATGCTTTGGTTACCGAATTGAAAAAAGGAACCGTTGATTTTGTGTGCTTGAATTTTGCAAACGGAGATATGGTGGGACATACAGGTGTTATGGAAGCTGCTATAAAAGCCTGTGAAGCAGTAGATGAGTGTGTAAAAGAAGTTGTTGAAACGGCACTGCAATACAAGTATACCACACTTATCATTGCCGATCACGGAAATTGTGAAACCATGATTAATCCAGATGGCTCACCCAATACCGCTCATACAACCAACCCGGTGCCCATAATCTTAGTTGATCCCGAATTAAAACAAATTAATAATGGCGTTTTAGGAGACATTGCTCCCACAATTTTAGCCTTAATGGGGGTTGAACAACCCATTGTAATGAATTGCAAATCACTACTATAGTTTGCAATTCTATTTTTGTTTAACAAAATTAAAAAAATGATAAACATTTTTTTAATTTTAATATTTATTTATATATTTGAAAAATTTTAAAAAAAAATAAACAGCATAATTATGAAAAAATTAAAACATTTATTTATTTTATTGTTGGCTTTTACTACAGTATTTCAATCGTGTACGAGTAGTGACGATGTTGCTGATCCTCAAAAGAGTACAGCATTACGTATTTTCTTGAAAGAAATGAAATCTGCGTACAACATATCGGGTAGAACATCAAGTGATGATTCAGACATGTGTTTTGAATTTGTATACCCTCTAACCTTATCCTACAATAATGGCACTACAGTAGTTGTAGCTAATGAGAATGAATTACTTTCCATATTAGAAAACGAGACCAGCGAATTATATATTGATGGTATTTCTTTTCCTTTTGATATTTTAGTCGCTGGAAGTACTGTTCCAGTTACAATTGCAGATGAAGAGGCATTTTGGAATGCTATTGAAAATTGCGACATGGATACTTATGACGATTCTATTAGTGAAAACGACTGCTTCACTTTCGTGTATCCTTTTTCATTGGTGACAAACAATAACCAAACAATTGTCATTACTAGTGAAAGTGCTTTACTAAATATTTTAGATGATGATGATAATGATGACAATTATATTGTAGATTTTGTGTATCCATTTTCTATAATAATTAACAACGAAACGGTACAAGTTGACAATGCATATGAATTTGAAGAGCTTATTGAAGATTGTTCTTCTTCGAATTGTAATTGTCCTGATATTGACGCACCGGTTTGTGTAAATATTGGTGGTGAGACCATAGAATTCCCTAATGCTTGTAACGCTGAATGTGCAGGATTTACCTCAGCAGATTTTGTGGATTGTGGTAGCGACGATGATTTTGACGATGATTTTGACGATGTATTAGAAAGTTGTTTAAACATTTCATATCCTGTGCAGGTTCAATTTAATGGCGCAGTAGCAACTGCTCAAAATGATTCGCAATTGCTACAATTATACAACCCAAGCCAAAACCAAATTCCCGCATTTAATTACCCTATAACTGTTTCATTTGAGGACAATCCAAATGTAACGTACACTGTAGCCAATCAAAATGGGTTGATTGAATTGATTAATACACATTGTGACTAAACTTTAAAAGTCATTAACAATACAAAAAACATCACAAATAGTATTTGTGATGTTTTTTTTTACGTGTTAGTGAAGAAAAAAATATTAATTAAAAGTTAAACTTTTAACACTTAATAGTAATACTATTAAATTTGCAGTGATAAAGTAAATTGTTATGCAACATATATTATCCAATATTAAAATTACCATTAACGAAAAACTCTATGTTAAAGACCCCGAAACATCAGATTTGGGACGTAACATATTAAAAAACAGCATTGAGTTAATTGACAAAATTGGTTTTGAAGCCTTTACTTTTAAAAAACTTGGCGAACAAATTCAATCCAACGAAAGTTCAATTTACAGGTATTTTGAAAACAAGCACAAATTATTAATGTATTTGTCTTCCTGGTATTGGTCTTGGATGGAATATCGTATAATATTTGCTACAGCAAATGTTACAGATCCGATTCAAAAATTAGAAAAAGCGATACAAATTGTTACAGAGAATATATCAGAAGACGAAGCTACGCCTTACATTAATGAACAACTCTTGAATCGAATCATTATTGAAGAATTTACTAAAACGATGCGCACTAAAAATGTAGACGATGAGAACAAAGCAGGCTTCTTTTTAGTTTATAAAAGAGTCATTAATCGATTGGTGAACATTATTGAAGAAATCAATCCCAATTATGCCTATTCGAAAAGTTTAGCCTCTACAATTGTAGAAAGTGCTCTTCACCAACAATTTTTAAAAGAACATTTGAAAACAATTACAAATTTTTCTGAAAAAGACTGCTCCTCTGCCTTTTTTATTGATTTAGTTAAAAAAACCATCTTATGAGACCATTAGAACGATTTAAGAACTTAATTTTGATTGATAAACAAGACATTTATCAAATCTTTTTATATTCTATCATTGCGGGGCTTATTAGCTTATCGCTTCCATTAGGAATACAATCAATCATTAATTTTATTCAAGCAGGAAAAGTAAGTACCTCATGGATTGTACTCGTATTTGTAGTTGTAATAGGAGTTGCTTTCGTGGGACTGTTAAAAATAATGCAATTTAGAATTACCGAAAACTTACAACAAAAAATATTTGTACGATCGTCTTTTGAATTTGCCTACCGCTTTCCAAAAATAAAATTCAATCAATTACACAACCAATATCCGCCTGAATTAGCCAATCGTTTTTTTGATACCCTAACGGTTCAAAAAGGAGTATCCAAATTATTACTTGATAGTTCTGGAGCTGCACTGCAAATTATTTTTGGAATTGCATTACTTTCCCTTTATCATTCATTTTTTATATTTTTTGGAATACTTTTAATGGGTCTATTATATTTGATTTTTAAAATCAACTTCAATACGGGTTTAGAAACCAGTCTAAAAGAATCCAAATACAAATATAAAATTGCACATTGGCTACAAGAAATAGCCAGAAATCACTTGAGCTTTAAGAGTAATACCACTTTCTCTTATTCGTTGCATAAAAACGATCGATTGGTAACCGAATATTTAAAACAGCGCGAAAGTCATTTTCATGTATTGTTAAAACAATTTATTCAACTTACCGGATTTAAGATTCTAATAACTGCAGGGCTATTAATCATTGGAGGACTTCTCGTGATCAATCAAAAAATGAATATTGGACAATTTGTAGCGGCAGAAATTATCATATTAAGTATCATTACCGCTGTAGAAAAATTATTTTCGGGACTTGAGTTGTTTTATGATGTGTTGACCTCATTAGAAAAACTGGGAGCTGTTGTAGATCTCGAATTAGAAGAAGAGTCAGAAAACACCACTTATACTATTGAGCAAGAATCATTGTCGGTAGAACTACAAAACGTATCATTTAAATATCCCGACGCTGAAAAAGAAACATTGCAGAATGTTTCATTAACCATTCAACCCAAACAACATACTTTAATTGATGGTGAAAATGGCTCAGGAAAAACCACATTAATTCGTTTGTTAGCTCGAATATTAGAACCCACAACGGGTAGTATTTTTATCAACAATACCAATTATAAAAAATTCTCTGGAGCAAAATACCGATCGAGAATTGGAGTTATTACAACCCAAGAGATGCCATTTGAAGGAACCATTTTGGAAAATATAACTTGCGCTAACCCGGCCATTAAAATGGAGTCTGTTTTTGAATTGTTAGACAAGTTGAAACTTACAGAGGTCATCAAAGCTTTACCCCAGGGCTTGGAAACAAACATATCATCAGAAGGCAAACAAATCAATGCTTCAACGATTCAAAAAATTGTTTTGGCGCGATGCATTATTAACCAACCCAAGTTGTTATTTTTAGAAAATCCTTTAGATAAAATTGATGAAAACAATTGTAAAGAAATATTGGATTTCTTATGTGAAGAAAATCAACCTTGGACTTTAGTGGTCGTAAGTAAAAACAATTATTGGAAACAAATTTGTAAACAGACGATCGTTTTAGATCGAGGCACAATTAAAACACGCTAATTATGTTAAACATCTCTAAAAATAGAATTAATCCTTTAGTGAAAGTTGATGAATTTAAGTCGACAGCTGTCTTTAAACAACCCAAACATTACCAAATCATTCGTAAAATAATATGGGGATTTGTTTTGTTATTACTGATATTTCTATTTCTCCCATGGACACAAAATATCAAGGGAACTGGGTTTGTTACTACCTTAAAACCAAATCAAAGACCACAGACCATTCATACCGCCATTGCAGGTCGAATAGAACAATGGTACGTTCAAGAAGGTGATTTTGTAAAAAAGGGGGATACTATATTATTTATCTCAGAAATCAAAGAGGATTATTTAGATCCAAATTTAATTGAAAATACCGGCAAACAAGTAAAAGCAAAAGAAATGGCGGTACAATCTTACTCTGATAAAGTAAAAGCTTTGGAAAATCAAATGGGTGCCATCGAGAGCGAAAAAAATCTAAAAGTAAGACAAGCACAAAACAAACTGAAACAATCTTATTTAAAAGTACAAAGCGACAGCATTGATTTTGAGGCAAGTAAAACCCAACTTAAAATCGCTAAAACACAATACAATCGTTCGGTAAACTTAAATAAGGAAGGTTTAAAACCGCTAACCGATGTGGAAGAAAAACGATTGAAACTGCAAGAAACTGAAGCTAAAATTATTACGAAAGAAAACGACTATATAACCAGTAAAAATGAAGTACTAAATGCTACAATGGAACTCAACCGTATTCGTGCAGAATATGCAGAGAAAGATGCAAAAGCGAGTAGTGACAAACAAACAGCTTTAAGTGTGCAGTTTGATACTGAAGCCCAAGTAAATAAATTGAAAAATCAATACAGTAACTATCAAATTCGAAACGGTATGTATTACATTACTGCTCCTCAGGACGGTTACATCAATCGCGCTTTACAATCAGGTATAGGCGAAACCTTAAAAGAAGGCACGCCTGTTGTTAGCATCATGCCTTACTTATACGACATTGCCGTTGAAACCTACATTGAACCTATGGATTTTCCTTTGATAAATAATGGTGAAAAAGTAAGAGTTTGGTTTGATGGATGGCCAACCATCGTATTTAGCGGATGGCCCGATGTATCGTTTGGAACCTTTGGAGGAGTTATTGTAGCGAAAGAAAATTTCATTAGCGAAAATGGCAAATATAGGGTGTTGATTGCTCCCGATCCAAAGGATAAAAAATGGCCCAAACAACTTAGTATTGGTGCCGGAACCCAATCATTGGCCTTATTGAATAACGTTCCCATTTGGTTTGAAATTTGGCGAACATTAAATGGTTTCCCACCAAATTTTTACCAACCTTCTACGCAAGAAAAATCAAAAAAATAATGAAAACGAAATTGTATTTTCTTTGTATTTTCATCGGATGGAGTTGGACCATTTTTGGACAAAACAATACAGAGTTTAGCTTTAATGAATTTTTAGGATATGTAAAAAAATACCATCCTCTTGTCAAACAAGCTGACTTAAAATTGAACGAAGCACAAGCCAATTTAATGTTAGCTCGCGGAGCTTTTGATCCAAAAATCGAAGTGGATTTCAGTGAAAAACAGTTCAAAGACACAAACTATTATTCGATTCTAAACAGCAGTTTTAAAATACCTACTTGGTATGGAATTGAATTAAAAGCAGGATTTGACAATGCTGAAGGCATGTATATAAATCCCGAAAACACCCTGCCTAATACTGGGATAACCTCTTTGGGGATATCTGTACCGGTAGGCCAAGGCCTTTTCATCAATCAAAGAATGGCGGATATTAGAAAAGCAAAAATTGCACAAAATTTAAATAGTGCCGAACGAAACTTACAAGCGATTGAAGTATTGTATCAAGCCTCTACAAGTTATGCCAATTGGAAGAGAAGTTATGATGAGGTGAAATTATATGAAAACTATTTAAAAAATGCTCAAATTCGTTATGAAGGAGTATCTGAATTAATTGTTCAAGGCGATAAACCTGCAATCGACAGTGTGGAAGCTGGTATTGCAGTTACTACTAGGAGATTAAATTTAGAAGACGCCCAATTAAAATACACCAAAGCTCGATTGGAACTGTCTAACTATTTATGGTTTGAAAACAACCTCCCTTTAGAATTGAAAGAAGAATTACTGCCTGAAAAAACACTGTCAATTACAATAAAAGAAACGCTACAAGTTAATGAATTGAATAGTTTTTCATTAGACAACCATCCAAAAATTAAAGCCTTAGATGCTAAAATTGCTCTTTTAAATGTTGAAAAACGGCTGAAAGCAAATGCGCTTTTACCCAAATTAGATTTAAGTTATAACTATTTATCGGAACCCAGTGCAATCGATCAATACCGAATGGAAGATTACAAAATAGGCTTGAATTTTTCGATTCCAATTTTTTTGAGAAAAGAACGAGCGGGACTAAAATTGGCCAAACTAAAAATTCAAGATTCTCAATTTAGCTTACAATTTGAAAGAAAAAGTTTAGAAAACAAACTGAAATCACAACAACAAGAAATTATTTCGTTACAAAAACAACAAGCTTATAATTCGCAATTGGTTCAAAACTTTAATCAATTACTAACGGCGGAAGATCGGTTATTTGGTATGGGTGAAAGTTCGCTTTTTCTCATTAATTCTAGAGAAAATACTTTAGTAAGTTCACAACTGAATGCCATAGGTTTAGAAAATCGGTATTTTCAGGCGCTCATAGAATTGTACAAAACTTTGGCACAACCATAATAAATTAAAAAACCTCCGCAAATGCGAAGGTTTTTTTCGTTTTATATTACAAAAATATTAGTAACGATCTCTTGAGTTGTTGTCTCTATTACTAGAGTATCCACCTCTGTTTCCACCTGAATTACGATCGAAACTTCTTCTTTCGCCTTCTGGTTTTGGTTCTGATTTGTTCACAACGATTTTTCTACCTTCGATAGTTCCACCGTTTAATTCGTCAATTGCTTTTTGTGCTTCTGCATCATTAGGCATTTCAACAAATCCAAATCCTTTACTTCTTCCGGTAAATTTATCCGAGATAATTTTAACTGACTCAACAGTTCCATACTCTTCAAAATAACCTCTTAAATCTGCTTCCTCTACACTGAAAGGAAGACTTCCTACAAAAATGTTCATCTATGAAAAATTTAATTCTCAACAAAGGTAGACTATTTAATGTTGTTTTACCTTTAAACTTTGAAATATTTTCAAAAAGTAGGTATTTTAACTAAATATTATAAAATCAAACAGCCTTTTTATTGAAATTTTTACAAAAAAAGACAATAAAATAATATGACTGCCTATTTTAGAACTAAATAAAGTATACGCGTAGATTAAATCTTATCCTTTCATCATTAAGTAGTGCTTTTCATTTACAGTTGAAGAAAGCGATAAGCAGTACAAACATGATATTGCTGCAATTTGGAATTGGTTTTGGCGCTTTAAAATTGAATTTTTAATTTGGTCTTGTAATTGAACTTGAATTTGTATTTTTGTCTCGAAATTTTCTATTATGATTGTACTCAAAACCCTTGAAGAAATTGAACTAATGCGTGAAAGCGCCTTAATCGTTTCTAAAACGCTAGGAATGATTGCGAAAGAAATCAAACCGGGTGTTACCACTTTATACCTAGACAAATTAGCCGAAGACTATATTCGCTCTCATGGAGCCGAACCTGCATTTTTAGGAATGTATGGCTTTCCAAACACCCTTTGTATGAGTCCAAATACTCAAGTGGTTCATGGTATTCCAAATACAATTCCTTTACAGGAAGGAGATATTATTTCGGTAGATTGTGGCGCTTTAAAGAACGGATTTTATGGCGATCATGCCTATACTTTTGAAGTAGGTGAAGTAGATGCAGCGACTAAAAAGTTATTAAAAATTACTAAAGAATCTCTTTACGAAGGCATTCGAGCTACAAAAGTGGGCAACCGCGTTGAAGATATTGGAAATGCCGTTCAAGTATATTGTGAAGCACAAGGCTATGGCGTGGTTCGAGAGTTGTGCGGGCACGGATTAGGAAGAAAAATGCACGAAGATCCGGAGGTACCAAATTATGGGAAACGAGGGCGTGGAAAAAAATTAGTCAACGGTATGGTTATTGCCATTGAACCAATGATCAATATGGGAACCAAAAACATCAAACAACACAAAGACGGATGGACGATTACCACTGCCGACGGGAAACCGAGTGCCCACTTTGAACACGATGTGGCGATTGTAGATGGTAAACCCGAATTATTATCCACTTTTGCATACATCTATGAAGCGCTTGGAATTGTAAGTAATGAAGAAGATGGATTGCGACAAAAACCAATGGTATTATAATGAAACAACTTTTTAAACTCCTGTTAAATACCATCCCTCGTCCGATATTAATTCGGGTAAGTCTGGTGGTGCGTCCAATTCTAGCTTTACTCTTGAAAGGATCGCGCTATACGGATCCAATTGATGGAAAAAGCTTTCGAATGTTTTTACCCTATGGATACGGAACCCAACGAAACAATGTATTATCTCCCAGTACCCTTTCCTTAGAAAGACACCGATTATTGTGGTTGTATTTACAAAATGAAACCAATTTTTTTACGGCACCCAAAAAAGTCTTGCATTTTGCTCCAGAACAAGAATTTTACAAACGATTTAAAAAACAAAGCAATTTAGACTATACTACAACCGATTTGTATTCACCCTTAGCGGATGTCAAAGCTGATATTTGCAACCTTCCATTTAAAGATAATACCTACGACATCATTTTGTGCAACCACGTTTTGGAACACATTCCAGATGACACCAAGGCCATGCAAGAATTGTATCGCGTATTAAAACCAGGGGGCATGGGCATTTTTCAAATTCCACAAGAAATCACTAGAACAACTACGTTTACCGATGATTCAATTACAGATCCCAAAGAACGTGCTAAAATATTTGGACAATATGACCATGTGCGCATTTACGGATTGGATTATTTTGACAAACTACGAAGTATAGGTTTCCAAGTCGAAGAGGTAAAATACACTGAAACCATCTCACCCGTACTAGTAGAAAAATATTGTCTTGCAAAAGGAGAAATCATTCCGGTCTGTTTTAAATAACTTTTTCGCGCTTTTCATTTATCAAAAATTAAGCTAGAGAGTTGCAGACCTTAAAATAGTTTGCTATTTTTACGAAGAATAAATTTTTTCAAATGAAAAATTTTTGGCTTGTCCTGACCTTTTTATCTTTCCAAAGTTTTTATGGACAAACGGCCTTAGAACAAGATCCCCCGTTTAACATCAAAACCATATCATTTGTCCAAAATGGCAGAAATGTTATCCCTTTTTTTAAACTAGGAGATTCTTTCGAAATACAATTCGACGATCTTTACAGTGATGAAGCTGACTACTATTACACGCTTACGCATTACAACGCTGACTGGAATATACCGTCTAACTTATCCAAAGCAGAGTACCTTACAGGGCTCGATAATCAACGAATAATTACCTACCAAAATTCGTTCAATACCCTACAATTATATTCTCATTACAAACAAGTTTTTCCAAATAAATTCAATCAAATTACGAAAACCGGTAACTATTTACTTTCGGTTTTAAACGAAGAAAATGAAGTTATTTTTTCTAGAAGATTCGTACTTTATGAAGAAGATATTCAAGTAGGCTTACTGGTAAGAAGATCCCGTGATTTTGAAACCATAGATACCAAACACAATATTGAATTAACCTTAAATTATGGTGATAAAACACTACAGAATCCAATTCAAAATGTAAAAGTTACGTTGTTACAAAACGGCAATTGGAATACCAGTATCACCGGAGTAAAACCTCAATATACTTTGGGCAGTGAATTGATCTACAGATACAACAAAGAAACACAATTTTGGGGCGGAAACGAATGTTACACCATCGACAATAAGATCATACGAAGTACAAATAATACGGTTGCAAAAGTTACTTCAGGAGACCAAATCTACAACACTTATCTGTATACTAATACGCCCAGAAAGAGAAGTGTTTACACCTATTTCCCTGATATTAATGGTAATTTTTTTATTCAAAATGCCAATTCAAATTATCCGGAAACAGAAGCCGATTATACTTGGGTATATTTTTCATTAGCCATGCCACAAGAGCCAGAAAAAGATGTATATATTTCAGGAATGTTTACAAATAATGCGCTTTCTGAAGAAGCTAAAATGGAATACAATAACGCCACAAAATGCTATGAAAAAGCCCTATTAATCAAACAAGGATTTACAAATTTTTTCTATCTACTAACAGATAAATTAGGGAATATTGATCATAAAAATGCGATTGATGGCAATTTTTTCCAAACCGAAAACAATTACACCGCACTAATTTATTATAGAGGCAACAATGACCGATATGATCGTGTAATAGGGATTGGAATGACAAATAGCGAAGAAATAAAAAACTAATTTGTTACCCTTAAAAATCATTATTTGTGATTTTTTAATAAATTTTAGCTTTTCCTATATATAAAATACGATATAATTTGTACTTTTGAATCAAAGATTTCTTGCTCAATAAAGCGATTCGATAATGGTAAGTCAAATAACAAGAGGGATAAAAATTTCAGTGTTTACTAGTTTTGAAGGTACCTATTTCAAAAACTATAAAATTCACTACGCCTTTACGTATCATATCACCATTGAAAATCAAAGCAAAGATTCTGTTCAATTAAACTCGCGCCATTGGGAAATTTTTGATGCACTCAACGACATAGAAATTGTAGATGGCGAAGGAGTAATCGGGAAAAAACCCGTATTAAAACCCGGTGAAATTTACACCTATTCTTCAGGTTGTTTGTTGTCGTCTCCTTTAGGCGCAATGAAAGGTCATTTCAATATGGTCAATTTCACCTCTACACGCAGTTTCAAAGTTGAAATTCCAGCCTTTAAATTAGGAGCCCCATTTGCACTCAATTGATATTTCTTTTGTTTCAGCGTCACGCAAACGTAACTTTTGTTATCAATAATTCAAAAATTACTTCGTATTTTTGTGATCGATTACGATAATACCATAAAATAATACAATCAATTGTTTAATTTTCACTTCTGCTATGTTTTGAAAGTGAAGTAAAATACCATACCATGTTAAAAGGATTTTTTAATGTTCCTAAAGCAGTAAATGAACCCGTAAAATCATATGCTCCTGGAACCCCAGAACGTAAAAAAGTAGCCGAAACGTATAAAACCATGTGGAATGCAGAAGTAGAAGTTCCACTTTACATTGGTAGTGAAACCATTACAACCGGCAATACCAAAAAAATGTCAGCCCCGCACGATCACCAGCATGTTGTAGGTGTGTATCATCAAGCTGATAAAGCATTAGTAGAAAAAGCAATAACAACTGCATTAGAAGCGCGAAAAAAATGGGCCACCATGTCTTGGGAAAACCGGGCCAGTATTTTCTTGAAAGCAGCCGAATTATTAGCCGGTCCTTATAGAGCTAAGATCAATGCCGCCACAATGATTGCGCAATCTAAAACCATTCACCAAGCTGAAATTGATGCTGCTTGTGAATTAATTGATTTTTTGCGTTACAACGTAGAATTCATGACCAAAATTTATGCAGACCAACCCGCTTCAACTTCTGACATGTGGAATCGAGTAGAATACCGTCCGTTAGAAGGATTTGTATATGCTATTACTCCGTTCAACTTTACTGCAATTGCAGGTAATTTACCTTCAAGTGCCGCTTTAATGGGTAATGTAGTGGTTTGGAAACCAGCGGCTACACAAGTATATTCGGCCAATGTAATCATGCAAGTATTCAAAGAAGCCGGTTTACCAGATGGAGTAATCAATATGGTTATGGGAGATTCGGGCATGGTATCCGATGTAATTCTATCCAACCCTCATCTAGCAGGCGTTCACTTTACTGGTTCAACTGGGGTATTTAATGACATTTGGAAAACCATTGGAACGAATATCGCCACCTATAAAACCTATCCAAGAATTGTAGGTGAAACCGGTGGAAAAGATTTCATCATTGCACATCCATCTGCCAATCCAACTCAAGTTGCGGTTGGAATTGCTCGTGGTGCATTTGAATTCCAAGGACAAAAATGTAGTGCAGCTTCTCGTGTTTATATTCCTCAAAGTTTGTGGCCAGCAGTTCAAACTCAATTAAAATCCGATTTAGCATCCATGAAAATGGGATCACCAGAAGATATGGGTAATTTTATTACGGCGGTTATTTCGGAAGCTTCTTTTGACAAATTAGCGCATTACATTGACCAAGCAAAAAAGGACAGCGATGCCGAAGTAATCATCGGTGGAAATTACGACAAATCAAAAGGATATTTTATTGAACCAACGGTTATTTTAACTTCAAATCCAAAATACGCAACAATGGAAACCGAATTGTTCGGACCCGTAGTTACGATTTATGTGTATGAAGACGCCAAATGGTCTGAAACATTGAAATTAGTGGACGAAACTTCAGAATATGCGCTGACTGGCGCCGTATTTAGCCAATGTCGTTATGCGGTAGAAGAAGCAACCGTTGCCTTACAAAACGCTGCCGGAAACTTCTATATCAACGATAAACCAACAGGAGCAGTTGTAGGTATGCAACCTTTTGGAGGGGCAAGAGGTTCTGGAACAAATGATAAAGCTGGTTCGGCACAAAACTTATTGCGTTGGGCTTCTGTTAGAACGATCAAAGAAACATTTGTAACACCAGAAGATTATAAATATCCGTTTTTAGGATAATTCGAAGTAGAGTTTACAAGTACGAAATACAAAATAGGAAACCCGATTTTCAGCTGAAAATCGGGTTTTGTTTTGTAATATTTTTCCTGACACCTAACACCCATTACCAAAGAATCATTTCTTATACTTCAATGGCAAATGCACCACTTTCTTAGTTTCAAAAAATTCATCGGTAAAGAAATCCGATAAATTGTATTCTGTAGCTTTTGGAAAAGCCGCCAATTCTTCGGTTAAATCGCCTCCTTTTAAATATAAAATACCGTTAGCTAATTCGTGGTGTTGCTTTTTAGCCACTTTGTCTTCCACCCAATTCACAAAATCGGGCATATTAGTTACCGCACGACTTACAATAAAATCAAATTCTTGTTTTACCAATTCGGCCCGTTTTTGTTCGGCTTTTACATTCTTTAAACCCAATGCTGTTGCCACTTCATTCACAACTTTAATTTTTTTAGCAATAACATCAATCAAATAAAAATCAACTTCCGGATGTAATATAGCTAGTGGAATACCGGGGAAACCACCACCTGTTCCTACATCCATTATTTTAGAGCCGGGTCTAAACTCAATGATTTTAGCAATTCCTAATGAATGTAGAACATGACGCGTATACAATTCGTCAATATCTTTTCTAGAAATAACATTAATCTTTGAATTCCAATCTTCATATAATTCTTGCAATTTTTGAAACTGAAGGACTTGAATTTCGGTTAAATTTGGAAATTGACTTAAAATAGCTTCCATTCGTTAAATTTTGCACAAAAATACGCTTTTTAATGAATAAAAAATGGAGAATACCCTAAATGAAAAAATTATAATAATTATCTTTGACAAATTTGATTTTCAATTTGAGATCAAATAATTGAACCGTTTGTTTTGGCAAACTCATCTATAAGTGAAGGTTATTTCACTTAAAAACACTATACTATGGAGACACAAGCACCTGTTTTTTCAAAAAACGACAATCTTAAGTTTTTTAGAACGTTGAATAAACGCGTAAACGATTATTTTAAAGAAAACAACCTCGATAAAACGGGAAACTGGAAATTGCACTTGAAAACGATTGTGATGTTTGCACTTTTCTTAACACCTTACTTCTTTTTATTAGCAATGGATATGCCTTTTTGGACCTATTTATTGCTTAATGTAGTGATAGGTGTAGGAATGGCAGGCGTGGGAATGAACGTAATGCACGACGGAAATCATGGCGCTTATTCCACTAAATCCTGGGTAAACAAAGTAATGGGAGGTAGTATTTATATCTTAGCAGGAAATGTATACAATTGGCAAGTACAACATAACGTTTTACACCATACCTACACTAACATTCTTGGACACGATGAAGATTTAGAAGCGGGTCGCATTTTGCGCTTTTCTAAAACAGCTAAATGGTATAGTTTTCACCAATTCCAACATTACTATTCTGTATTTTTATATGGATTGCTAACATTCAACTGGGCCATTACAACTGATTTTCTTCAGATGAAGCGCTATTTAAAAAGAAATTTATCTTACGGTGAATTCAAAAAACCTGTAATTCGTTGGACTACCTTAATTATTACTAAAATTATTTACTTCACCATTTGGTTGGCACTTCCCATGGTATTAGGAATCACATGGTGGAAAGTTGTGCTTGGTTTTGTAGTAATGCATTACACCGCCGGATTAATATTAAGCGTTGTGTTTCAATTGGCACACGTGGTGGAAGATACTGTAAACCCAATGCCTGATGACAATGGAGAAATCGAGAATACTTGGGCTATTCATCAATTGTTTACAACTGCAAACTTTGCGCCTAAAAACTGGATCATCAACTATTATACCGGAGGTCTCAATCACCAAATTGAACACCATATTTTTCCTAATATTAGTCACGTTCACTACAACAAAATTGCCGAAATTGTAAAACAAACAGCAGCAGAATGTAACTTACCGTATCACGAGTTTAAAACAACTCGAGCGGCCATCGCATCTCATTTCAAACATTTGAGAGAACTAGGAAGAAAACCACAATTAGCATAATAAAAGAAGAGACGCGAGGAATCGCGTCTTTTGTATTAACTATAATAACTAACACACAATGAACCCGTTATCGGACCGAATTAACAACTTAGCCGTTTCACAAACCTTAGCAATGGCGGCTCTTGCTAGAGAATTAAAAGCACAAGGAAAAGACATCATTAGTCTTAGTTTAGGCGAACCAGATTTCAACACACCCGAATTTATTAAAGAAGCTGCAAAACGCGCTATCGATGAAAACTACAGCACGTACACCCCTGTAGAAGGATATTTAGAATTGAAAGAAGCCATCTGCAAAAAATTTAAAAGAGATAATAATTTAGAGTATAAAGCCTCACAAATTGTAGTGTCTACGGGTGCTAAACAATCGTTATACAACATTGCTCAAGTCATGTTAAATAATGGTGATGAAGTCATTCTTCCAGCGCCTTATTGGGTTTCCTATTTCGAAATCATCAAGCTTTCGGGAGGAATCCCGGTAGAAGTTCCTACTTCAGTTGAAAGCGATTTTAAAATTACGCCAGAACAATTAGAAGCTGCTATCACACCCAAAACAAAAATGATGTGGTTTAGTTCGCCTTGCAACCCAAGTGGCTCGGTATACAATCGCGAAGAGCTAACGGCGTTAGCTGCTGTATTAGAAAAACACCCACACGTTTATATTGTTTCGGATGAAATATACGAACACATCAATTTTTCAGGAACTTTCTGTAGTATCGGTTCTATTCCAGGCATGTTAGAAAGAACCATAACTGTTAATGGAGTTGCCAAAGCTTTTGCTATGACCGGATGGAGAATTGGATACATTGGCGCACCCGAATTCATCGCAAAAGCGTGTACAAAGATACAAGGCCAAGTTACTTCTGGAGCCAATTCTATTGCGCAAAGAGCAACTATTACAGCTGTTGAAGCCGACCCAAGTGTATTGAACGATATGGTTATGGCTTTTAAAAACCGCAGAGATTTAGTAGTCGGATTGGTCAATCAAATTCCAGGATTCAAATTGAATGTACCCGAAGGAGCATTTTATGTTTTTCCTGATGTATCGTATTATTTTGGTAAAACCATCAAAGGAACCGAAATTAAAGACGCTACAGATTTCTCCATGTTTTTATTGGCCGAAGCCAATGTTGCGACTGTAACCGGTGATGCTTTTGGAAATCCAAATTGTATTCGTTTCTCTTATGCAACTAGCGAAGCTTTATTAACGGAAGCCATGAGAAGAATCAAAGAAGCGGTTTCTTAAATCAGAAAAAGCAAACTTCAATTAGAAATCTCAATTTTTTTATATGAACTTTGCACACTTTCTTAAGGAAAATACCGAATTATTATAGTTCAACCAATGAAAAAGAAGATTGAAATTTTAGCGCCCGCAAAAGATTTACTCACCGGAATTGCCGCCATAAATGCGGGTGCTGATGCAGTATATATTGGAGCCCCACAATTTGGCGCACGCTCTAACGCGCACAATTCGCTGGAAGATGTTGCCGCACTTGTTCAATATGCTCACTTGTATAATGCGCAAGTTTTTGTGGTTATCAATACCATTTTATATGATGACGAATTGGAAAAATGCCGTCAATTAATTTGGAAGCTTTATGATATCGGAGTTGATGCTTTAATTATTCAAGACATGGCAATACTAGAGATGGAACTCCCCCCTATTGCATTGCATGCCAGTACACAAGCCAACAACCGAGATGCTGATAAAATCAAATTTTTAGCCGACGCCGGAATCCAAAGAGTGGTTTTAGCTCGGGAATTAAACTTACACCAAATTAAAGAAATCAGTGATACTACCGATGTTGAACTAGAATTCTTCGTTACTGGTGCTTTATGTGTTTCGTTTAGTGGGAATTGTTATATGAGTGTAGCCAATGGCGAGCGCTCGGCAAACCGCGGATCTTGTGCGCAGAACTGTCGCTTACCTTATAATTTGATTGACGGGAATGGCGATACGTTAATTAAAAACAGTCACTTACTCTCCATTAAAGATTTTGATGTTTCGGATCAAATTCCAAATTTAGTAAAAGCCGGAATTGTATCCTTTAAAATTGAAGGCCGCTTGAAAGATATTGTCTATGTGAAAAATAATGTATCCTATTTGCGCCAAAAATTAGACGCTTTCTTATGCGAAAATGAAGCAGAATACACCAAAGCTTCTTCTGGAACTTGTACATATACATTTGATTCGGCTTTGGATCGTACTTTCAATCGCGGGTACACGGATTATTTTGTAAACGAAAGACATCAATCGATTGGTTCTTGGGAAAGCCCAAAATCGAAAGGACAATATATCGGAAAACTCATCCAAACTGTGGGCAATGCCTACGAAATTGAAAATGGAGAATTGCTCAACAACGGTGACGGATTGTGCTTCATCAATCAAAATAATGAGGCCGAAGGTATTTATGTCAACCGTGCAGAAAACGGTTGGGTTTACCCGAATGTATTGAAGGAAATTGCAGATGGCACATTTATCTACAGAAATAACGATGCCGCTTTTATTAAAATTGTAGAACGCGAAGACAGTGCTGTTCGAAAAATTAGTACTGCATTAGTGCTGCGTGAAAGCGAATCAGGTTTTGAATTGATTGTTACTGACGAAGATGGAAATGTGAGTAAAGTTGCTTTGGAACACCCAAAAGAACGCACCAAAAATAACGATTCACTAGCCGAAAATTTTAAAAAAAACTTGGCCAAAACAGGATTTACACCCTATACTGCAACTGAAATTACCATTGATTTTTCTGAAAATTGGTTTTTACCCATTTCAAAAATCAATGAAATGCGAAGAACCGTTTTCGAACAATTATCAGAAATTCGCCTGAAAAATTATGTGCGCAAAGAACACCAATTGGAAAAAACATCACATCCATATCCAGAAACAAAATTGGATTTCATGTACAATGTGGCCAACAAAACCGCACGTAAATTTTACGAGCGTCATGGCGTTACCGAAATAGAAAAAGCCTTCGAATTGCAATGGGATCCAGGTAAATCTCGTGTAATGACCACCAAATATTGCATCAAATACGAATTGGAACGTTGCCCAAAATACCATCCGGAACATCGTGACAAAAAGGTTAAAGAGCCTTTGGTATTAAAACAAGGTGAATTAGAATACAAACTCAAATTCAATTGCAAGCCTTGTGAAATGGAAATTTGGGAAAAAGATGCCGAATTTGAAATCGAAGAAGATCACTTTCATTAATATAGTAACCGATGTCATTTAAAAACATCGGTTTTTTATTTCTCTAATTTTTTAATTACTCTTGCGGGATTACCTACAGCCAATGAATTTGCCGGAATATCCTTAGTAACAACCGAACCCGCGCCAATCGTACTCCCTTCTCCTATGGTAACTCCAGGACAAATTACGGTATTTCCTCCGACCCAACAATCGTTGCCAATGGTTATGGGCTTGGCCATTTGATGAGTTCGTCTCTCCAATGCATTTGTGGGATGGGTAGCTGTATACATTTGAACCGCCGGACCAATGAATACATTATTACCTATGGTTACTTTTGCAGCATCCAATACTACACAATTTACATTAAAATATACCCCTTCCCCAAGCTGTATGTTATACCCATAATCGCAATGAAAAGGAGGTTCAATATAGATTCTTTTAGAAGCATTGGGTAACAATTCACGCAGAATCACACGCGCATTGGCATTCATAAGATATTCGGTTACATTGAACCGGTGCAATAGTTTTTTTGCTTTATGTCTATCCATTACCAATTCCTTATCATTGGAAAAATAATAGTCACCGCAGCACATTTTTTCTTTTTCAGTTTTCATAGTTGAAGCAAAGAGACAACAGCAGTTGCGTAAATTACCAAATTGTTGCTATTCGATCCTTCAAAGATATTAAAACCGTTGCACTTTTATTTTTAAATTTCTTACCGCTAAATAAATTGGTATTACTATCATATTCTAGTAACTTTGCATATTAAATTTCATTTATGAAAACAGTACTGCATACCGCAAATTCACGTGGCCATGCCAATCACGGTTGGCTAAACGCCTATCATAGTTTTAGTTTTGCCAGTTGGTTTCACCCCGATAGAATTCAATTTGGAATGTTACGCGTTCTGAATGACGACACCATCGCTGCTGGAATGGGCTTTGGAACGCATCCGCACGATAATATGGAGATTATAACCATCCCGTTAGAAGGCGATTTAGCCCATAAAGACAGTATGGGAAATGCTTCAACGATCAAAAGTGGTGACATCCAAGTCATGAGCGCTGGCACCGGCATACAACACAGTGAATTCAATCCGAATGCTGATCAACATACAAAATTGTTCCAAATTTGGTTGTTCCCAAAATACAGAAATGTGGAACCACGATACCAACAAATAAAGCTAGATCCGAGCTTACAAAAAAACAATTTTGACCAAATTTTATCCCCCAATCCAGACGATTCGGGTGTTTGGATTCACCAAGATGCTTGGTTTTATTTGAGCAATTTTGAAGCAGATTTTACCAAAAAGTTATCCCTTAAAAAAGAAGGTAATGGTTTTTACATCATGACTATTGAAGGGGTAATTGAAGTGAATGGTCAAAAATTAGAAACAAGAGATGCGCTAGGTATTTGGGAAACCTCAGAAATTGAGATCAAAGCAATTTCTAATGCTAAGTTTCTAATAATGGAAATCCCTATGGAACAGTAAATAGTATTCAACAATCAGTTTTTAGTGTTCGGTTAAAAAAATTGTTATTTTTGCCATTCAAGAACAACATGAAACATTAAACTTGAAATAAACTTATGAAAGCATACATATTTCCAGGTCAAGGGGCACAATTTCCAGGAATGGGTAAAGATTTATATGAAACTTCTGATGTGGCAAAAGCACTATTCGAAAGTGCAAACGATATTTTAGGATTCCGAATTACAGACATCATGTTTGAAGGAACCGCCGAAGAACTTAAAGAAACCAAAGTTACGCAACCCGCCGTGTTTTTACACTCGGTAATCTTAGCAAAAGTATTAAACGTAAAGCCAGATATGGTAGCCGGGCATTCATTAGGTGAATTTTCTGCATTAGTAGTCAATGGTGCACTTTCATTTGAAGACGGATTAAAATTGGTCTATCAAAGAGCTATGGCCATGCAAAAAGCCTGTGAGATTGCGCCCTCTACAATGGCGGCAGTTTTGAATTTGGAAGATAAAATAGTGGAAGACATCTGTGATTCGATTGATGGCGTGGTTGTGGCAGCTAATTACAACTGTCCGGGTCAATTGGTGATTTCAGGTGAATATAAAGCGGTAGAAATTGCCTGCGAAAAAATGAAAGAAGCGGGTGCTAAACGTGCCTTAATTTTACCCGTTGGGGGAGCATTTCATTCGCCCATGATGGAGCCTGCTAGAGCAGAATTGGCTGCGGCTATAGAAGCAACAGCTTTTTCAACACCTTCATGTCCTGTTTACCAAAACGTAACAGCAAATGCCGTTACTAATCCAGCGGATATTCAGAAAAATTTAATTTCACAATTAACCGGTGCTGTAAAATGGACCCAATCGGTACAACAAATGATAACGGATGGAGCTACTAGTTTTACGGAAGTTGGTCCTGGAAAAGTTTTGGTGGGATTGGTCAATAAAATTGATAAAGAAGTGGCAACCTTTTCTGCATAAATTTACCCTTTGAGGTGCTACTTTGGCATCTCTTTTGCAATACGTTCTTTAAAAACTAAATCATATTATGAAAAAAATTATCGCACTATTTGCAATAGCCTCAATAGGTTTTGCTTGTAAAAAAGAAACAAAAGAAAAAGTAAAAGAAGCCTCTGAAGCAGTTTCTTCCGATGTGAAAGTAGCCATCGATTCGGCTAAGCTTAAAGCAAAAGAAGTGATTGATTCATCAAAAGTTGGTGAGAAAGCCAAAAATTTAGTTATAAAAGGAGCCGAAAAAGTAGAAGAAGGAGCAAAAAAGCTAAAAGAATCCGCAAAAAAATAAACCGAAATCCTCATGAAAATAACATGAGGATTTTTTTATGAAAAAAAGGCACAATATTGTATCTTGCCACCTTTAAAAAGTGCATATTAATTTATTATTATACCATGAAAATTGTAAGAATACTACTTATTTTAGTTGTTTTACCAGCCTTTGCACAACAAGGTGGTATGTGGATTCCTAGCTTATTAAAAGGCCCCAATGAAACGGAAATGAAAGCCTTGGGAATGAAAATTAGTGCCGATGATATTTATTCGGTCAATACTTCTAGCTTAAAAGACGCAGTTCCCCATTTTGATGGCGGATGTACTGCAGAAATGATTTCGCCAAAAGGACTTTTGTTAACCAATCACCACTGTGGTTATGATAACATTCAAAGTCATTCTACGGTTGAGCATGATTATTTAACTGATGGGTTTTGGGCCTATAAAATGTCTGAAGAACTACCAAACAAAGATCTTACAGTAACCTTTATTATTAAAATTGAAGATGTCACTTCAAAAATATTTGAAGGGGTAAACAATCTTTCTACTGAAGTTGAAAAACAAAAGAAAATCCAACTAAATATTGCAGCAGTAGGCAAAAGCTTCCCAAAAGAAGCTTGGCAAGAAGCTATGATCCGCGCTTTTTATGACGGTAATCAATACCTGTTATTTGTTACCGAAACATTTAAAGATGTACGTTTGGTGGGTGCCCCACCAAGTTCGATTGGAAAATTTGGATCGGATACTGACAACTGGGTTTGGCCTCGCCATACAGGAGATTTTTCATTGTTTAGAATTTATGCCGACAAAAACAATCGCCCGGCAGACTATTCCATTGACAACGTTCCATACCAACCGAAACACTTTTTCCCGATTTCAGCAAAAGGCATTCAAGAGAATGATTTTACAATGGTAATGGGTTATCCAGGCAGAACACAAGAATATTTACCCTCATTTGCAGTGGAACAAATAGTTAATGATTTAAATCCTGCAAAAATTGAAATTCGCGATGCCGCTTTAAAAGTTCAAGACGGATTCATGAGAAAAGACAATGCTATTAAAATTCAGTATGCTTCTAAGTATGCGGGAGTTGCAAACTATTGGAAAAAATGGATTGGTGAAACAAAAGGGTTGAAAAAATCAAATGCCGTTGCCCTTAAAAAAGAATTTGAAAAGAAATTTCAAGAACGAATCATGAAAGCAGGCAAGCAAGCCGAATACGGAAGTGTTTTAGCCGATTTTGAGAAAAACTATACAGAAATAAGACCCTTTGCAATTGCAAAAGATTACTTTACGGAAGTTGTTTTGAGAAATTCTGAAATATTATCATTTGGATACCGTTTGTATCAATTAGAACAAGTTTACAATTCCAGAGGAGAACAAGCATTTACCGATAGAAAAAACAATCTAATTGCTGGATTTGAGGGTTTATATAAAGATTATAGTGCTCAAGTAGACGAAAAAGTTTTTGAACAGTTGATTGATTTATACACCTCAAAATCACCAAAACAATTTTTACCAGAAAGTTTAAACAACGTAAATGCTTCATCACTAACAACAGGTATTTTTGGTGTTTCAAAACTCACCAACTATGACGGCTTGAAAAATATCCTAAGTGGAGACGCTAAATCGGTTGTAGAAAAATTAAATCAAGATCCTGCGTATAAATTAGTAAAATTAATTGCCGATAGTTATCAAAAAAATGTAGCTCCTAAATTTGACGAAATCAATTTAAAGAATATCGCATTGCAAAGAACCTACATGAAAGGAATTATGGAATTCTTCCCTAACGATAGAATTTTCCCAGATGCCAATAGCACGCTACGTGTAACTTATGGTCAAGTTAAAGGCTACAAACCGAGCGATGCCGTTGTTTATGAACCAGTAAGTTATTTAGACGGTGTTATTGAAAAATACATACCCGGTGATTATGAGTTTGACGTTCCAAAAAAATTAATCGATTTGTATAACGCAAAAGAATACGGAAAATATGCTGATAAAAATGGTAAAATGCCCTTGGCATTTATTGCTACGAATCATACCACAGGTGGTAACTCTGGAAGTCCAGCTCTCGATGCCAATGGAAATTTAATCGGATTGAATTTTGACCGCGTTTGGGAAGGGACCATGAGTGACATTTATTATAGTCCTGAAATCTGCAGAAACATCATGGTAGATGCACGTTACATTCTTTTCATCATTGATAAATTTGCTCATGCAAATAATTTAATTGAAGAGCTAACTATTGTGTATCCCAAGTCCAAAAAATCGAAATAATTACACTAATTAGTGTACGTAAATAATTTGGCATAACCTTTGAAAGAATAAATTTTGGAATTCAAAGAAAAAAAATGAAAAAAATTGTCTAAAAATATTTTGACATGTTAAAAAATTTATATCTTTGCTCCGAATTAATAATTAACCTTTATAATTTAGTAAGATGAAAAAAGTTGTATTAAGTTTAGCATTCGTTGCTGCTATGTTCGTTTCTTGTAAAGAAAATGCTGCTGAAACTACAGAAACTGTAGATTCAACTGCTGTTGAAGCTCCTGCTGTTGAAGAAGCACCTGCTGCTGATTCTACTGCTGTTGATAGCGCTGCTGCACCTGCTGCTGCACCTGCTGCTGAAGCTGCACCTGCTAAGTAATTTATTGCTACAGAAAAAATTAAGCTCCACTAGGTGGGGCTTTTTTTATACTATATTCAAAACAGAATAGAACACATCTATCCAAAAATGTAATTTTAACCTTTTATACTTAAAAAATGAAAAAAGTTGTATTAAGTTTAGCATTCGTTGCTACTATGTTCGTTTCTTGTAAAGAAGCTGCTGAAAATACTGAAGCTGCTGTAGATTCTACTGCTGTTGAAACTCCGGCTGTAGATTCTACTGCTGTTGCTACTGATTCTATTGAAACTACTGCTAAACCGACTGAAAATGAGGAAAGCAATTTAGAAGATGAGATCATGAAAAAGGAAGCAGAACATGAAGAATCAGAAAATTAATTAGCTACTAGTTATAAAAAAGCCCTGCTTCGCAGGGCTTTTTTATACTAAGGTGTTCCAAAAATATCATCCCCAGATGAAAAATCTAAAAATTCAGCTTTATCGGCATATTTTATAATTTCATCAATTCCTTTTTGTAGTAATAATTGGGTAGTATATCTTCTACTTACAGCTAGCTCGTGTTTATCCAAAATCAAGCGAAAAAAAAACTTGCCCCCTGACGATTTAAAACGCATGAATACACAACGTTCAATTGCATTTTTTAGCAGTACTATTTGTTCTTCACATTCAAAACGCAATTCAAAATCATTACTAGTAAAAATGGTTTTTCCTTTTCGCGATACAAACTCATACTTATATGGTCCGCTCGCACGTTGTGTAATGACAAATGTGCCCATAAAATAAGAAATAAATTGAATAATTTTGTTCTTTTAAAGAAAACGAATATAACAAAAAAAGCTCCAAACATAGTTTGAAGCTTTTTGTACTCAAGGCGGGACTTGAACCCGCACGGGCATTACTACCCACTGGATTTTAAGTCCAGCGTGTCTACCAATTCCACCACTCGAGCAAATATTTTTGGTAGTAGAGCGAAAAACGGGGTTCGAACCCGCGACCTCGACCTTGGCAAGGTCGCGCTCTACCAACTGAGCTATTTTCGCGTTTCGTTTCGTTAATTAAAAAAGAACGTTGCATTCTTGTTTCATAATGCGAGTGCAAATATAGTACATATTTTCATTCTTGCAAGTACTTTTGAAATAAAAATAAAATCTTTTTTATAACCTTTTGATAGCGAATATTTTATTCCAATAAATTATTTTTTAACCAACATTCGCTTGATTTCATTCAATTTCATCAAGGCTTCAACAGGTGTTAAGGTATTAATATCGATATTCAAGATTTCTTCTTTTATCTCCTCTAATAATGGGTCGTCCAAATTAAAAAAACTCAATTGTAACTCATCATTTGCTGTTTTAATTCCCGACAACTCTTCGCTAGAATGTCGCTTCTCTAATTGCTTCAATAGCTTTTGTGCTCTCTGAATCACAATTTGGGGCATTCCCGCCATTTTTGCAACATGAATTCCAAAACTATGCGCACTTCCCCCTTTTACTAATTTTCGTAAAAACAAAACCGTATCTTTCAATTCCTTTACCGAAACATTGTAATTTCGTATGCGATCAAACGTCACTTCCATTTCGTTCAATTCGTGATAATGAGTTGCAAATAGCGTTTTAGGTCTGTTTGGATGTTCGTGCAAATATTCTGAAATCGCCCAAGCAATCGAAATACCGTCATAGGTTGATGTCCCTCTTCCAATCTCATCCAACAAAACCAAACTTCGTTCCGAAATATTATTCAAGATAGAAGCAGTTTCATTCATTTCTACCATAAAAGTAGATTCGCCCATCGAAATATTATCGCTAGCACCAACTCTGGTAAAGATTTTGTCCACCAAACCCATTCTCACGCTTTCTGCCGGTACAAAACTGCCCATTTGCGCCATCAAAACAATCAAAGCGGTTTGACGTAAAATAGCTGATTTACCCGACATGTTTGGCCCCGTAATCATGATGATTTGTTGTGACTCGCAATCCAAATACACATCATTTGAAATATAAGGAATACCTACAGGTAATTGTTTTTCAATGACAGGATGGCGGCCTTCTTTGATTTCCAAATCAAAACTGTCATCTATAGTTGGGCAAACGTACTTATTATCTATGGCTAATTGTGTAAACGAGGTCAAACAATCCAATTGGGCCACCAAATTAGCATTCAATTGAACATGCTTTATATAAGTTGCGATCCAATGTACCAATTGCTCAAACAACTGACTTTCTAGTTGATGTATTTTTTCTTCGGCTCCTAAAATTTTTGATTCGTATTCTTTAAGTTCCTCCGTAATATAACGCTCTGCATTAACTAGGGTTTGCTTGCGAATCCAAGCTGCTGGAACTTTATCTTTATGCGTATTTCGAACTTCGATATAATACCCAAAAACATTATTGAACGACACCTTCAACGAAGGAATTCCAGAAGCAGCACTTTCGCGTTGTTCTAATTCTTCTAAATAGCCTTTCCCTGTTGATGAAATGGCACGTAATTCATCCAATTCTGCATGAACGCCCACTGCAATTGCATTTCCTTTATTTACACTAACCGGCGCCTCTTCTTGAAGCGTAGTTTTAATTTTTTCGCGCAACAATTCGCAAGCATGCAAACTATCACCAATAATTCTCAAGGCTTCATTATCACTGGCCAAAGCCAATGTTTTAATCGGAACAATAGCATCCAACGAATCTTTCAAAAAATTTACTTCTCTGGGCGAAATTTTACCCGTTGCAACTTTTGAAATCAAACGTTCCAAATCGGAAATCTGCTTGATTTGAAATTGAATTTGTTGTAATACTTCAAGATTAGCCTTAAAATATGAAATCACTTCATGACGCCCTCTAATTTTTGTGCTATCTTTTAATGGAAGTGCCAACCAGCGTTTCAACAACCTAGCACCCATTGGCGAAAGCGTTTTGTCAATTACATCTAAAAGTGTAACAGCATTGGGATTGTAACTGTGGTATAATTCTAAATTTCGAATGGTAAATTTATCCATCCAAACATAGGCATCCTCAGCAATGCGTTGGATATTGGTAATGTGTTGGATTTTGTTGTGTTGCGTTTCCGACAAATAATATAAGATTGCTCCAGAGGCAATAATACCCTCTGATAATTCTTCAACGCCAAATCCTTTTAGTGAATTGGTTTGAAAATGTTTGGTCAAACTTTCTATGGCAAAATCTTCTTTATATACCCAATCTTCCAAAAAGAACGTATGAAAATCAGTACCGAATGATGCATTGAATTGGTTCTTAAATTGCTTTGGAATTAATATTTCGCTCGGTCGAAAATTTTGCAACAATTTGTCAATGTATTCTTCATTGCCTTGTGATACTAAAAATTCGCCAGTAGAAACATCCAAAAAAGAAACGCCCAGTTGCTTTTTCCCGAAATGAATGGCCGCTAAAAAATTATTTGATTTTGATTGCAACACTTCGTCATTCATTGACACTCCCGGAGTAACCAATTCGGTCACCCCTCGCTTAACAATCGTTTTAGTCATTTTTGGATCTTCTAATTGATCGCAAATTGCTACTCGAAGTCCCGCTTTTACTAACTTGGGTAAATACGTATTTATAGAATGATGCGGAAATCCGGCTAAAGCCGTTTCATTTTCAGAACCCGCACCTCTTTTGGTTAAAGTAATACCAAGAATTTGTGAAGCGCGCACAGCATCTTCCCCAAAGGTTTCATAAAAATCGCCCACACGAAACAACAAACACGCATCGGGATATTTGTTTTTTATCTCGTTGTATTGTTTCATTAAAGGCGTTTCCTTAGGTGTTTTATCAGAAACTGTTGCAGATTTTTTAGCCACGATTTTGAAAATTATAGTGCATTTGCGAAGGTAAGAAAATCAAGAACAATTTCAAGGGCAAGAACAATTTTTAAGTTTAAAAAAATTATACGCAAAGAGGCAACGTTTTTTCTCAAAGTTCACATAGACTAATAGAATTTCGGTATAATCAAATATATTAAAAATTGATACCTCGACTAATTGCCAAATTGCCGCTTAATATCTATTTTTGTGCCATGAGAAAATTAGCCAACGCCGAATTAGATCGCAAAAACATCAACGAGTTTAAAGAAGCTCAAAAAACGCCTATTATCATTGTCTTAGATGATATTAGAAGTTTACACAATATTGGTTCGGTTTTTAGAACTTCGGATGCCTTTTTGATTGAAAAAATTTATTTGTGTGGCATTACGGCAACTCCTCCCAACAAAGAAATACATAAAACAGCACTTGGCGCTACTGAAACGGTTGCTTGGGAATATGCAAATAATGTGCTGGATATTATACAACTATTGAAGTCGGAAAAAATAAAAGTATTTGCAATAGAACAAACCGAAAATGCTGTGATGCTGGATAATTTTCAACCTGAAACCCATTCAAAACATGCCTTAATTTTTGGCAATGAAGTAAAAGGTGTATCACAAGAAGCCATAAACTTAAGCGATGGTGTCATTGAAATACCGCAATTGGGGAGCAAACATTCGTTGAATATTTCGGTTAGCGCCGGGATTGTAATTTGGGATTTATTTCAGAAAATTACTGCGTCTAACTAATACTTTCGTATTATCTTTGTACTATGCAATTGATTCAAAAGTTTCTTATACTATTTCTTTTCTTTTCAAGTGTCTTGTTCGGGCAAAATGTTGCCCCAGTTTTACAAGCTACTGGAAATCAAATATACTGCCCACAAACATCACTTCCAATCGTAACCGATATGTCGATTACAGATCCGGATGATGTGGGCATTAGTGCCATGTATATCCAAATTTCTTCGGGCTATGTTTTTGGACAAGACGTGTTGACATTAACAGGGGTGCATCCGAGTATTTCTGCTTCTTGGAATACGATTGAAGGAAAATTAACATTAAATGGTGTCAGCGGAAACCCCACTTATGTTTCGTTTATTGCCGCTATTGAAGCGGTTGTGTTTTCTACTACAAACCCATCTCCTAGTGGTCAGCGTGTTTTTTCTATTACGGTAGGACAAGCAAATTATTTGGCGTCAACCGACCATTATTACGAATTTGTACCCAATATTGGTATTGACTGGAATGCTGCAAAAAATGCAGCTGCAGCTTCAACTTATTATGGATTACAAGGCTATTTAGCCACAATAACTATAATGGATGAAGTCCAAATTTCTGGAGTCCAAGCCTCAGGAGCTGGTTGGATTGGGGGTACCGACTCAGAGACAGAAGGGGTATGGAAATGGGTAACAGGACCAGAATTAGGAACTGTTTTCTGGAACGGTACAGTTTCAGGGAGCTCCCCAAATTTTGCCTTTTGGAACACTAATGAACCGAACAACTTAGGAGAAGAAGATTATGCACACGTTACAGCCCCAGGTGTTGGACAACCTGGCTCTTGGAACGATTTAACTGCAAATGGAGCTTCGAGTGGCGCCTATCAACCAAAAGGATACATAGTAGAATATGGTGGGATGCCTGGTGACCCAGTGTTACAGATTTCAACGACTTCTACAATAACAATTCCGCAAATTACCGGAACAACAAATGCCACACGTTGTGGTAGTGGTAGTGTTATCTTACAAGCAACAGCCAATATTGGAACTGTCAATTGGTATACTAGTCCAACAGGGGGAACGCCTGTGTTTTCAGGAAATTCATTTACTACTCCGGACTTGTCCACCACAACCAATTACTATGTAGATGCAATGCCAATTGGTTGCACAACAACCAACAGAACTATGGTAACCGCCACCATAAATGCTTTACCTGTAACCCAATTCATTACACCTACTACCGTTTGTCAAAATACCAGTACTACACTAACGGTTTCTACTACTGCTGGTGTCATAAATTGGTACGATTCAGCAACTAGCACAACACCAATTACTACCGGTACTACATTTACAACTCCAAATTTATCAGTAACCACCACGTATTATTTTGAAGCGTTTAACAACAATTGTACTTCAGCTAGAACTCCCATTACTGTTCAAGTAAGCATAGCTCCTGTTGTCCAAGATGAATTTATTGGGATTTGTGAAAACACTGGAGTAACAATTCATGCAGGCATAAACAATGCCACTTATTTATGGTCAACTGGTGCCACAACACAAACGATTATTATTTGGAACGCCGGAAATTATAGTGTTACCATTACGAATAGTTTTGGTTGTAGTGCTACAAAAAATTTCACGGCTACACTGTATCCACTTCCAAGAATTGATACCGTTTTGGTTGAAAATGATCAAATTACCATTATTCCACTGAATTCAGGGGATTTTGAATATTCGATTGACGGGGTTACCTATTTTTCATCACCACAATTTACCATAACTGAAGGAGGTATGTATACAGCTTATATTAGAGAAATTCATGATTGTGGTTATCGAAGTAAAGATTTTGTGGTAGTTTCTACACCACGCTATTTTACCCCAAATAACGATGGCGTAAATGATTTTTGGTCGGTAAAAGGTACACAATATTATCCAAAAGCGACTACCGTTATTTTTGATCGACATGGGCAATTAATTATCACTTTAACACAAAATAACCACGTGTGGGATGGAACGTTTCATAATGAAAAATTACCCTCAACTGATTATTGGTTTATTGCTGAAATACCCGAAACCCAACAAATAATTAAAGGGCATTTTTCGTTAATTCGATAACGTTGCTTGTTGAATTTTTTCTAACAAGAAGACATAATCGGCTTGCTTTTTCACAAAATCCAATTCTGAAACATCAATAATGAGTACATTCAAATCGGTTTGGGTTTTGATATAATCCAAATAGCCTTGATTGATTTTCTCTAAATATTCAGCGGGAATTTCTTGTTCATAGGAACGCCCACGCTTTTTGATATTTTGCAATAAACGCGTTGTATTTTGATATAAGTACACGTACAAATCGGGTTTTGGCATTTCTTTATGAATGATATCAAACATCGTTTTGTACAATCGAAATTCATCTTCTTGCAGCGTAACCTTTGCAAAAATCAACGATTTAAAAATATGATAATCGGCCACCACAAAATCTTTGAACAAATCAAATTGAGCCAAATCATCCGATAATTGTTGGTATCGATCCGCTAAAAAAGACATTTCTAAAGGAAAAGCATACCGACTTTGATCTTTGTAAAACTTGGGTAAAAAAGGATTGTCGGCAAATCGTTCCAACACTAATTTAGCATTACAATCCTCAGCTAATTTGGATGCCAAAGTAGTTTTACCCGCACCAATATTTCCTTCAATAGCAATATAATTAAAGGGCTGTAAGGCCAATTTTTCAATGGGCGAATCTAGCGTATGTACTGCTTGAATAACACTCGTGTCTTCGGTTTCAGCAACCAATTGAACAATTGATTTCTTAAGAACGGGATGGACCCAATTCCTGTCTAAATCCAATAGCGGTTGCAAAACAAACATTCGCTTTTGCAACAACGGATGTGGAATTTGCAAGGTTTCCGTAGCCACAACATCTTCATCAAAAGTAAGAATATCAATATCGATAGGACGTGGTTGGTATTCTGCAACTTGATTTCGCACCCTCCCTAATTTTTTCTCAACTTTTAAAAGCTGATTCAGCAATTTTTGTGGGGATTTTGAGGTGTGTAGCAACAACACACAATTGTAAAAAGGTTCACTTTCAAAACCCCAAGCGGGGGTTTCGTATATTTTTGAAACCTTTACCACGACTGCTACTTCGTTATGAATCAAATCAATACATGATTCAATCAGGGCTAAACGATTGCCTTGATTACTTCCGAGAGATACCATTACTTGATGTTGCTTCATAGTGGCAAAATAACAAACATTTTTAGACTTATAATTTACCTTTTCCGTTTTTTTATGAACATGTAACAATTTTATCCCTTTTACTACTTATACGATATAATTAAAACAGCAACATGAAATTTTTAGGAAATGTATTGGCCACTGTTATTGGGCTATTTGTATTTTGTATGTTATTTTTCTTCGGAATCATTATTATTGGTGCGATTGCAGGTGGAAATGATGATGCAATTACAGTAGAAGAAAATACGGTAATTGAATTGGATCTTTCAAAAGTTACCCTTGATTATGCAGGAAAAACAAGCTATAAAGACTTCAACTATTTTGAAGCCGATCACGATGGGGTTACCGACATTCTTAATGCAATTGAAGTGGCTAAAAAAGATGATAAAATCAAAGGAATTTCAATAGTAAACCTTCAATCGCAATTGGGCATGGCCCAAATGAAATCGGTTAGAGATAAATTAGACGAATTTAAAAAGACAGGCAAATTTGTCTATGCCTATGGAAATAATTATACCCAAGGTTCCTATTATTTGAATTCCGTTGCCGATCAAATCTATTTAAATCCTGTGGGAACCATAGACTTTAAAGGGTTGTCAGCAGAAATTTTATACCTAAAAGATCTGCAAGAAAAATCTGGGGTAAAATTTGAAGTCATTCGCCACGGCAAATACAAAAGTGCTGTTGAACCCTTCTTAGCGCAAGAAATGAGTCCGGAAAACAGAGAACAAATGACCGTTCTATTGAACTCGATATGGGATGCACTACTAAAAGATATTGCAAAAAGTAGAAAATTATCTGAATTACAACTGAATGCAATTGCAACTTCCCTAGATGCCAGAACTCCTGAATTGGCTTTGGCCAATAAAATGATTGATAAAATAGCTTATGAAGATGAATACCACAACGCCATTCGTACCCAGTTAAAAGTAAGTGAAAAAGAAAAATACAACACCGTAAGCATCACAGAATACGCAAAAACAGCTGCTTTAACCGTCGATGATTATACGAAAGAAGATATCATTGCGGTAATTTATGCTCAGGGCGAAATCTTAAGCGGGGAAGGCGATGTCAACATTATCGGCGAGGGGTCTATCAAACGCTCGTTGGAAGAAGCACGAAATAACGACGATGTTAAAGCTATTGTATTGCGGGTGGATAGTCCGGGTGGTAATGCCCTAACTTCAGAATTAATTTGGAGAGAAATTGAAATTACCAAAAAGACAAAACCAGTAATAGTATCTATGGGGAATTATGCAGCCTCGGGTGGGTATTACATTGCCGCAAATGCCGATCGCATTTTTGCAGAAAACAACACCATCACCGGATCAATAGGTGTTTTTGGGATGCTTCCCAATATGAGCCAATTGGGTAAAAATATTGGCATCAATGCCGAGCAAGTAAAAACCCATGAAAATGCATCTGGGTATAGTATTTTTGAACCTATGGATGAAAAGTACAAAGAATATGCCTTAGAAAGCATTGAGAAAACCTACACTACATTTTTACAACGGGTAGCTTCCGGAAGAAAAATGACTCTTGCACAAGTAGATGCTATTGGACAAGGTAGGGTTTGGACCGGAACAGCTGCAAAAAAATTGGGCTTAGT
>NZ_JBILKB010000115.1:0-4342 GCF_044376915.1 Flavobacterium sp. | reverse complement strand
AGACGATATTTTATCGGTGTATAAAAACGCAGCATCGGTTACAAAATCACAAGGAAATATAGTAAAATCGGGCGAGGTAATTGCATTAGCAGGAACTTCCACACCACAAAAAACAAACGCCACTTTAAGGTTCGAACTTTGGAAAGATGGTTTCCCCATTGATCCTACCCAATTCATAAATTTCAATTAACATGTCTGTAAAAGCCTTTGCAGCAAAATTATTTGCCAAGAGAATTAATGCCCAAACACAAAAGTGGGCAAACGATCCAGTAGCCACTCAGGAAAAAGTGTTGGCAAGTTTGCTCAAAACTGCAGCACCAACGAAATTTGGAAAGGATCATCACTTTAGTTCGATAAAATCCCACGCCGATTTTGTTCAAAACGTCCCCGTGCGCGATTATGAAGGTTTAAAACCCTATGTTGATTTGGTGGTAAATGGGGAAGAAAATATCCTTTGGATAGGAAAGCCTTTGTATTTTGCCAAAACATCAGGGACCACTTCGGGCGCCAAATATATTCCACTGACTGCCGCATCGATGCCATTTCATATTCAAGCTGCTAGAAACGCAATTTTAAGTTACATTCATGAAACCGGAAAGGCTGATTTTGTCTCCGGAAAAATGATTTTCTTACAAGGAAGTCCTATTTTGGAAGAAAAAAACGGCATTAAATTAGGCCGATTATCGGGCATTGTAGCGCATTTTATTCCGAAATACTTACAAAAGAACAGAATGCCCAGTTGGGAAACCAATTGCATAGAGGACTGGGAAACGAAGGTAAACGCTATTGTTGAAGAAACTTTTTCAGAAGATATGACGGTTATTTCTGGGATTCCGAGTTGGGTGCAAATGTATTTTGAAAAACTCAGCGCGAAAGGCAATAAGCCGGTGGGCGAAATTTTTAAAAACTTTAATTTATTTATATACGGCGGGGTGAATTATGAACCCTATCGCGCCAAATTTGAAAATCTAATTGGCCGAAAAGTAGATTCGATAGAGTTGTTTCCAGCTTCCGAAGGGTTTTTTGCGTATCAAGATTCGCAGATGGAAAAAGGCATGTTGTTGTTGTTGAATTCCGGTATTTTTTACGAATTCATAAAGGCTGCTGAATTTTTCACCGAAAACCCAAGACGATACACCATTGGAGAAGTGGAATTAAATGTAAATTATGTTTTAATCATTTCTACCAATGCCGGACTTTGGGGATATAACATCGGCGACACGGTTCAATTTACGAGTTTAAAACCGTATCGAGTGATTGTATCAGGACGAATTAAGCATTACATTTCAGCTTTTGGCGAACACGTTATTGGAAAAGAAGTCGAATCTGCCCTTAAAGAAGCAATGGAAGGAACCAATATTCGAGTAAATGAGTTTACCGTGGCGCCCCAAATTAATCCAAAAGAAGGGTTACCGTATCACGAATGGTTCATTGAATTTGACTCCGAAGCATCGGAAGAACCCAATAATTTAGAAGAATTTGCGTTACGAATTGATACTGCCATGCGCAAGCAAAATGTATATTATGATGATTTGATTACGGGTAATGTGTTGCGCACAGTTGTCGTAACAAAAGTACGCCAAAACGGCTTTCAAGAGTATATGAAATCCCAAGGCAAATTAGGCGGCCAAAACAAATTACCAAGGTTGACCAACGACAGAAAAATTGCGGATTTATTAGCTAGCGAATAGAAAATGATGTCAGAAAAAAAACTTTTGTTTGTGTTGCTTTTGTTTGGGTTTTATGCCTCTGCCCAAATCAAAGGCGTGGTCAAAGACAGTCTTTCGGGCGAACCCATTCCGTATGTGAATATTTGGGTGGAGAATGAATCTATTGGAACAACCTCTGAAGAAAACGGCAGTTTTTCATTGGACATAAAAGAAGAAAAAGTATTGGTTTTTTCGGCTTTGGGTTATGAAAGCAAGAAATTATCTTCTAAAAACGAGCTAATATTATTAAAACCTAAAGTTTTTGAGCTGAAGGAAGTGGTGGTTTCTAGTGCAAAAAAGAATAAAACAATTAAAGTAAATAGTTTTAAAAAAAACAAAATTAAAGTTTTTTATGGAGCAGGAGCCGAGCCTACAATAATTGCTAAAAAAATTGAACCAACGGATCAAATTATTAAACACCCTTATTTAAAAGAAATTAACTTTATAAGCCTTTGTCAATTAGAAAAAGCAAAATTAGTTTTACGTTTTTTTGAAATTGATGCAGACGGAAAACCAGGAGATGATTACTTAGGAGAAAATATCATAATTATAATAAAAAAAGGTCAAAACCTGAATAAATTGAATTTAGAAAAATACAACATCAGGATTCCTGACAAAGGATTCTTTATTGCATTCGAGTTTTTAACTATTGAAGAAAATAAGTATACTTTCAAAAACACACAAGAATTAGATGGTAAAATTATAAAAAAAGAATTTGTGTATTTTGAGCCTGTAATAGGTACAACGCCAACAGAAAACCAAAACTCCTACCAATACACCAAGGGAATATGGTATAAAAGAGGTAAATTTAGTAATGTAGATAAACTTACAGCATATCAAAATAAGTTTGGCGAACTTGCCATAGAACTAATCCTAACCAACTAATGAAAACCCTATTTTTCTTTTTTCTTACATTTTCCCTTTCTGCCCAAATTAAAGGAGTGATTAAAGACAGTCTTTCTGGCGAACCCATTCCGTATGTGAATATTTGGGTGGATGGCGAAACTATTGGAACAACTTCTGAAGAAAACGGCAGTTTTTCATTGGACCTAAAAGAAGAAAAAGTATTGGTTTTTTCTGCTTTGGGTTATGAAAGCAAGAAATCATCTTCTAAAAACGAAATAATTCTTTTAAAACCTAAAGTTTTTGAGTTGAAGGAAGTGGTTATTTCTGGAGCAATTAAGAATAAAACAATTAAAGTGAATGGTTTTAAAAAAGGAAAAATAAGTGTTTATTATGGCACCGGCACTCAACCCACAATAATTGCCAAAAAGATTGAACCTTCAGAACAAATTAATAAACACCCCTTTTTAAAAGAAATCAATTTTTTAAGTCGATCTCATATAGAAAAAGCAAAAATTATTTTAAGGTTTTATGAAGTTGATCCAGAAGGTAAGCCAGGAATTGATTTTTTAGATACTAATATAGTTCTTGAAATAAAGAAAGGAAAGAAAAATAATAGGGTAAATTTAGAAAAATATAAAATTAGAATTCCTGAAGACGGATTGTTTATAGCTTTTGAATGGATGATAATAGAAGAAAATAAATACACATATACATACACATTAGAGGAAGAAAAAAACAAAATTTCTTATAAAGATGGAATAAGTTATCAGCCTGTAATTGGAACAATACCTGCTGAAAATCAAAGTTCTTGGCATTACGCAAAAGGAAAATGGTTTAAAAGGCAGAAATTTAATCAAGATATTAATGTGTCAAGATATCAAGATAAATTTGGTGAACTAGCTATAGAATTAACCTTAACCAACTAATGAAAATTGTACTTTTCTTTTTTATCACATTTTCCCTTTCTGCCCAAATCAAAGGCGTGGTCAAAGACAGTCTTTCGGGCGAACCCATTCCGTATGTGAATATTTGGGTGGAGAATGAATCGATAGGGACTATTTCGGAGATTGACGGCACTTTTATTTTAGAAGCGCCATCCAATAAATCGATTGTATTTGCTATTTTAGGTTATAAAAAAAAGACGCTCCTTGCGTCACAAACGGCAACAGTTTCGTTACAACCCACCGTTTTTGATCTAAAAGAAATGGTGATTGTAAACAAGAAAGAAACCAAGCAAGTTGAAATAGGCATTATTAAAAATAGCACTTTTCAGGCTTTTGACAACGGACCAAAAATAGAGGCTAAGTTTTTTCCGTATGAAAAAGCGTATAGCAAAACCAGATTCATTAAAGAAGTTACCATTTTTACCGATAGCCGAATAGACAAAGCCACTATAAAATTACATTTCTATAAGGTGAATGAAAACGGTGCGCCGGGAGAAGAATTGCTCACCAAAGATTTTATGGTTACCTTAAATAAAGGCGTTATAAAACACAAGTTCAATCTAAGTAATTTGGATTTAGAATTTCCAAAAAATGGCCTTTTTGTGGCGTATGAAAAGTTGTTGATTGAACAAAACAAGTTGGGCACTAAGTACCAACCCTATGTCTTATATCATTATGCAGTGCGCGATTTTTTTTACACCTATGCCTATGGAATTTGGAGCAAACAAGTGGCTGAATCCCCAGATAAATTAGGAATAAACGAACCCGCTATTACCCTTATTTTATCGAACTAAAAATAAAATCGTACTTTTGCAGGTTAGATAAACAGATATAATGAAAGAC
>NZ_JBILKB010000114.1:0-4356 GCF_044376915.1 Flavobacterium sp. | reverse complement strand
TCTAATTCGATTTCGTTTAGTGTTGATTTTCCATTTAGAAAGCCATCCATATCATAAAAATCGGAAGCCATATGAACATCAACTTTATCATTCCAAGTTGATTTATTGATAGCGGTATAATCGTTGATTTGGGACATAATTAGTGATTTAAACGCCAAATTGTCTCAAGTGGTGATCCACATGTTTCCACATTAAGGTATCCCAATCTTCAAAAGTCATATTGCCCCAAAAAGGATGTTTTTTTATTTTTATCGCAGCGGTTCCTTCTTGCGCAAACCGGCTAAATTTTTCGATAAGTTCCTGTTTTGCCAATTCAAAATCGTAGGTTTCCATAAAAACAAATTCTTTAGCGGTAGGACTATTGTGTAAAAATTCATTAGTAAATACTTTCTTTTTTGCCACTCTTCCCAGTACTTTCATCAAAAAGCTAACGTTTACTTCTTTTTGTCCAAAGGCTACATCTACAGCAGCACTGCAGTGTTTGAGCATTTGATCTACATTCATTAAACCCCACAAACCTTGCGATTCGGGCGTGAGTTGGTGGATACGCGCAATAATGGCCTCGTTTGATGCTTTGTCGTAAATAGAATTCATAAATTTGGGTTTAATTACTTTCAAAAATACAATTTTTCTCCGATTAATGTATTAATTTTGCACTTTCAAATTAAAATTCAAAACAATGGAAAACGGAATATACGCTAAATTTAACACGGCAAAAGGTGCTATTTTAGTAAAATTAACACACGATTTAACGCCTGGAACAGTGGGTAACTTCGTAGGATTAGCAGAAGGTCAATTGGAAAATTCGGCACGTCCAATGGGGAAACCGTATTATGACGGATTAAAATTTCACCGCGTTATCCCTGATTTTATGATTCAAGGAGGATGTCCGCAAGGTCAAGGAACGGGTGGTCCTGGGTATAACTTTGACGATGAATTTCATCCCAGTTTAAAACATGATAAACCAGGAGTGTTGTCTATGGCAAATGCAGGACCAGGCACAAATGGTTCTCAATTTTTTATTACTCACGTACCTACCAATTGGTTGGATGGAAAACATACTGTTTTTGGACATGTAATTGAAGGACAAGATGTCGTAGATGCTGTTGAAGGAGATGATGCGTTAGAAAGTATCGAAATTATTAGAGTGGGTGAGGCGGCAGAAAAATGGAATGCTATTGAAGCTTTCAGGACTTTTGAAGGGTCTCGAGCCAAACGTATCGAAGAACAAAAAAGAATGGCAGAAGAAGCTTTAGAAAAATTAGCAGCTGGTTTTCAAAAAACCGAAAGTGGATTACGTTACCAAATCATTCAAAAAGGGAATGGAACTGCTGCAGAGAAAGGTAAAAAAGTATCGGTTCATTATCAAGGTACTTTAGAGAACGGACAAGTTTTTGATTCTTCTTATAAAAGAAAACAGCCTATTGATTTCACATTAGGTATTGGTCAGGTTATCGAAGGATGGGACGAAGGTATTGCCTTGTTACAAGTAGGAGACAAAGCACGTTTTGTAATTCCTTCATATTTAGGATACGGTTCTAGAGGAGCAGGTGGTGTAATTCCTCCAGATGCTACTTTAGTATTTGATGTCGAATTGATGGATGTTAAGTAAATAGAGCAAAATAGTTTAAAAAAAATCCTGAGCCTTTGTCTTGGGATTTTTTTATATATTTAACCCAATAAACCAATATCCATGAAAATCAAATTATTCCTAGTAGTTCCATTCCTTAGTTTACTTTCTTGTGTGAGTAAAAAGCAAGTAACCGCAACAGCACAAACCACTGAGGTAGTAGCCATAAACACGGAAGAGCCTGGAAAGGGACTTTTTCAAAAGCAATGTGCAGCTTGTCATGATTTGTATGCGCCAAATGCATACACTGCGCAACAATGGGAGCCGATTGTTTTTGAAATGCAGAAAAAAGGGGGGATTCCAAACGATGAAACCTATGTTATTTTAGACTATTTGAAAAAAAATGCGAAACCGCAATAAATGAAAATACTTTCTTTTTTCTTTCTTTTTTTTACTTTGAGTACAGTGGGGCAAGTACCGCATTGTGGGTTTGATTTTACGTCTTATTTGGTCGTAAAAGCACATGAAGATGGAAAATCAGAAAATATTGCGGATCTAAAAATTACACTGGTCAATGAAAAAGGGGTTGAAATAATCAATGAAAACAATAAATACAGTTGGAAAAACGCGAATCAAGCGCTAATTTTTACCCGAAATCACCTCATTAGTAAATCCAACGAACCTGAAAAATGGTTTTTCCCCTATGCCGGAGATACCTATTTGTTGTCGGTAACCAATACCTTTCCTGCGGAAGATTTTTACCTTAAAATTCAAGATACTAAAGGGGTTTTTCAAGAGCAATTGGTGCAATTGCAGGCGTTCAATATGTATATTTTGTGTTCGAGTGAAAACGAACGCCAAGCCAGAACTTTTGGACCACGAACCAATAGTCCAATAGAAGTAGTGCTCCTGCCCAAAACAAAGTAGCCAACATAACGCCTCAATTCTTTTTTTTTGGAGGTCATTTTCTTACTTTTGCAAGACAACACTATCAATCATGTATAAATTAATCATACGACCATTATTTTTCTGTTTTGATCCAGAAAGAATACATTATTTTACCTTTTCAGCTATTCGATTTCTAAATAAAATTCCTGGTTTTTCGGGTTTATGTAAAGCGCTTTACGACTTAAATGACCCGCGATTAGAACGGGAAGTATTCGGGATAAAATTTAAAAATCCTGTCGGATTGGCTGCTGGTTTTGATAAGGATGCAAAATTATATCAAGAGTTATCCAATTTTGGTTTTGGTTTTATAGAAATAGGGACACTAACACCAGTAGGGCAAGACGGAAATCCAAAAAAACGATTGTTTCGATTAAAAGAAGACAATGCGATCATCAACCGAATGGGTTTCAATAATGGTGGCGTGCTAGAAGCGGTTACTCGCTTGAAAAAAAATAATGGGGTATTAATTGGTGGAAATATCGGTAAAAACAAAGTAACACCCAACGAAGACGCGGTAAACGATTACGAAATTTGTTTTGAAGCGTTGTTTCCATTTGTTGATTATTTTGTTGTGAATGTAAGTTCTCCAAACACACCCAATCTTCGTGAACTGCAAGAAAAAGAACCACTAAAAAAATTGTTACAAACTTTAGAAAACAATAAATTACAAGTTACGAACCACAAACCAATTCTGTTAAAAATCGCACCTGATTTGACCGATGACCAATTAATCGACATTATAGAAATTGTAAACGAAACGAAAATTGCAGGCGTAATTGCCACGAATACTACAATTTCTCGTGAAGGTTTAGAGTCGGAAAACAAATCACAAATGGGCGGTTTGTCGGGTAGACCATTAGCCAAACGTGCAACAGAAGTAATTCGTTTTCTTGCTGAAAAAAGCAATAATTCGTTTTCAATTATTGGAGTTGGAGGCATTCATTCGGCTGAGGATGCGATGGAGAAACTAAACGCAGGTGCTAGTTTGGTTCAGTTATACACAGGATTTATTTATGAAGGTCCGGCTTTGGTGAAAGCGATTAATAAAAAGATTTTAGCACAATCCTAAAATGGCTATCTTTGAAGCAATGAACGAAATCAAAATCATAGAATGTCCGCGCGATGCCATGCAAGGCATTAAGCCATTTATTCCTACAGCACAAAAGGTGAAGTACTTGCAAGCGCTTTTGCGAGTGGGATTTGATACGATAGATTTCGGTAGTTTTGTTTCGGCAAAAGCCATCCCACAAATGCAAGATACGGCTGAGGTATTGGCCCAATTGGATCTGTCGCAAACCCGCAGTAAATTATTGGCCATTGTTGCCAATACGCAAGGCGCTCAACAAGCAGCCTTGCATCCAGAAATTCAGTATTTGGGCTTTCCCTTTTCGATTTCGGAGAATTTCCAAATGCGAAATACCCACAAAACCATTGCGGAAAGTTTGGTGACGCTGGAAGAAATTTTAGCCCTAGCGGCAGCCAGTAACAAAGAAGTAGTAACCTATATTTCGATGGGATTTGGAAATCCATATGGCGATCCTTGGAATGTCGAAATTGTTGGAGAATGGACCGAAATACTAGCGCAAAAAGGGGTGAAGATTCTTTCACTTTCGGATACCGTAGGGAGTTCGACCCCCGAAGTTATTACCTATTTATTTTCTCATTTGATTCCTAAATATCCTTCTATTGAATTTGGAGCTCATTTGCATACCACGCCTGATAAGTGGTTTGAAAAAATAGATGCGGCTTATCATGCCGGTTGTCGACGCTTTGACGGCGCCATACAAGGTTTTGGTGGTTGTCCAATGGCAAAAGACGAACTGACAGGCAATATGCCG
>NZ_JBILKB010000113.1:0-4370 GCF_044376915.1 Flavobacterium sp. | reverse complement strand
GATTATGCCCAGAAATACGGAGAAACCTTTGCTAAACTTTCACCATTTGAAAAATCGGTTTACGAAAAGCACTTTCCAGTTGAGGTCAAAATCAAGAAAAGTTCCTATGAAAAAGAGTTTCGCACACAGCTTTCACAGCAATTCAAAACTATTTCGGATGTCGCCGATTTGTATAAAACAGAAAATTATGCCGATAACATTCAAAATAATTATGCGTTAAGTGCCGAAGAACATTATTATTCAGTTGCATTCTCATTTGATGGAACCCGATTCAATCGCATCGTCAAAATAACCGATCCCGTTGAACTCAAAAAGCAGCAAGACAAGTTGGCTACTGTTAAGGAGCGTATTGCAAAATTTCCATTGAAACAAAGTTTTGAGTTGAGATACTATTTTCCAAAACCAATTCAATCCGTTTCAAATACTAAAGCTGTTATTAGTGCTGACAAAAAATCTTTAACATTGACGTTTTCTCTTATTGAAGTAGTAACCAATCCGGAATTGACAAATTTAGAAGTGATTTTAGAGTAAGAAGTTATAACTTTCGGGTTATCATAGTTATAAGAAACATGTTTTGTTTTCAAAACTTTGTACCTTTGGCACACAAACAAAAAAAGGAACGACTAAAGATGTTTTCGTCCTTGGTAATGACAAATGAATAAACAAATCCAATTACAAGATCTGGGGAACAAAGATTACAAAGCCACTTGGGAATACCAAGAGGAATTGTTTAAAGGAATTGTCGATTTAAAAATCCAAAATAGAAAAGACGAAACCAATTTGCCTACGCCTAATTATTTTCTTTTTGTGGAGCATCCTCATGTCTATACTTTAGGGAAGAGTGGTGATTTGAGTAATTTGTTACTTTCCGAAAAGCAATTGGAATCTAAAGGCGCTACCTTTTATAAAATCAATCGGGGAGGAGATATAACCTATCATGGCCCGGGTCAGATTGTTGGTTATCCTATTTTGGATTTGGAAAATTTCTTTACCGACATTCATAAATACTTACGTCTTTTGGAAGAAGCCATCATCCTAACGCTTGCTGAATATGGATTGACTTGTGGCAGAAGCGATGGAGAGACAGGTGTTTGGTTGGGCGTTGGAACTCCATTTGCCCGAAAAATTTGCGCTATGGGTGTTCGCGCTTCCCGTTGGGTGACCATGCACGGATTTGCCTTAAATGTAAATGCTGACTTAGGTTATTTTGACAATATAATTCCCTGTGGCATTCGCGGCAAAGCGGTTACTTCTTTGAATGTCGAATTAGAAGTGGAAAAAGTAGATGAAGATGAAGTGAAAGCTAAAATTCTTAATCATTTTGCTCAATTGTTTGAATGTTCCCTTATTAGATCACAAGATCAATAGATAATTAGAAAGTTAGATTTTTTGATAATAAGATTCCTCTTGAAATCTAAAGATCTAAGAAGTCTAAAACTCTATAATTCCAGTTTCAACTGTTCCGGCAACAATCTAAAACTCATGCGGTGGTATTTGGTTACCCCATATTTTCTAATGGCTTCTCGATGTTCTTGAGTGGGATAGCCTTTATTTTGTTTCCAATTATACATAGGATATTCTTCGTGAATCCGATTCATATACTCGTCTCGGTAGGTTTTGGCCAGGACCGAAGCAGCCGCTATACTCATGAATTTTGCATCTCCTTTTACAATACAACTATGCGGAATATCTAAAACAGGTTTGAACCGATTCCCATCTACTATAATGTATTCCGGTTTTGGATTCAATTTCAAAATGCTATCCTGCATCGCTTTAATCGAAGCATTTAATATGTTGATTTCGTCAATGACTAAAGGTTCTAAATGAGTAACTGCAAATGAAACAGCTTGCTCCTCTATAATAGGACGTAATTGTGCTCTAGCTTTTTCAGTTAACTGCTTGCTATCATTCAGGATATTATTTTCAAAATTTTCAGGCAAAATAACAGCTGCTGCGGTAACAGGTCCTGCAAGGCAGCCACGGCCCGCTTCGTCAGTGCCAGATTCAATTGAAAAATGGGAGAATTGTAGTTGTAACATCTAACTAAATTTGAGTTATAAAATTAGGTAAAAATAGTTGTATTTATATTTAAAAAAATATTTTGGATTTAAAATTGATTTAACACATTTTAAATTCGTAAACACTTGTTAAATGTGTTTTTATTTTTGTAATTATTTGTTAATTAAGAAATAATTAAGATATTTGTTCAAACTAATTCAAAATTAATTGTATTATGAAATTTAAAATCAAGTGGATTTACACGCTTTTATTGGCGTTATCTATGCAGTTTTCTTTTGCTCAAGAGAAAACAGTTTCTGGGGTTGTTTCAGATGGAACAGGACCCATTCCTGGAGCTAACGTAATAGTTAGAGGAACAAAAAATGGTGTTCAAACTGATTTTGATGGTAAGTATGCTATTAAAGCCAAAGTTGGAGATGTTTTAGTAATCACTTTTGTGGGAATGCAAGATGCAACTGCTAAAGTGGGAGCTTCTAATACAATCAATGTGAAACTTCAAAGTGGGAATACTTTGGAAGAAGTTGTGGTTATTGGTTACGGACAAGTTAAAAAAAGAAACGAAGTAACAGGAAATGTATCAACTGTAAGTGGTGATAAAATTAAAGCAGCACCAATGGTTTCTGTAGATCAGGCATTGCAAGGAAATGTTGCCGGATTACAAATGTCAACTTCTTCTGGTACACCTGGATCCACTCAAGACATTAGAATTAGAGGTCGTAACTCTATCAATGCCGGTAATGATCCATTATTTGTAATTGATGGAATACCAATGATCAATGGCAACTTCTCTGGAAGTGCCAATGTGAGTTCACTTTCTACATTGTCTTCAATTGCAGCTGATAATATCGAATCTATGACGGTTCTTAAAGATGCTGGAGCTACTTCTGTGTATGGAGCAAGAGGTGCAAATGGTGTAATTTTAATTACAACTAAGAAAGGTAAAAAAGGAGACGCTAAATTTAATTTTAGTTCAAGTGTTGGTTTTCAAAACAACGCTGTAGAAGGGTTAAGGCCTTTAACAGGTGCTGAGAAAAAAGAATTATTACTTGAGTCAATTTTTAATGTATTTGGCGAAGCAAGAGGTTTTACCAGAGAAAACACACTTGCGTGGGCCACAACCAATCAAGCTACCAATACTGCTGCCTTAAGGGCTTGGATTGCTGGTGGAGAAAAAGAGTACAATTGGGGTGATTTAGTTAAGAATCAAGATGCTTTAATTAATAATCTTGATTTTTCTGTTTCGGCTGGGGATGACAAATCTACAATGTTTGCCTCTGTTGGATATAACAAAACTGAGGCTACAGTAATTGGATCGGCATTTACCCGTGTAAGTGCTAACTTTAATTACACTCGAAAACTAACAGATAAATGGGATTTAAAAACGGGCATTAATGTTTCTAATGTAAAGCAAGGTGGTGTACTAGAACAAGGTGCCTTCTTCTCTAATCCCAATTTGACTAAAAACTTTATGAGTCCGTGGAACGCACCTTATAATGCTGATGGTTCTTTTGCTTTACCTGCTACTGGTCTACATAATTCATTGTATACTGCAGAAAAAAGTATCCGTGATAATGATTTAACACGTTTGATGTCAAATAATACAGTATCTTATAAAATCACTAAGGATGTAGTTTATAACGGTGGAATATCATTTGATTACACTATGAACTCATATAAAGGGTTCAATGATGCAGTTCATGGAGATGGTATAGGAGTTGGTGGTAATGCATCTGCTAGTGTATCAAGAAATTTTAACTATGTTGCTCAAAATTCGATCGACTATCGTCTGGCATTAGGAGAAAATCATAAATTTGATTTCAAAGGTTTGATCGAATTCCAGCAAAATAAATTAAACTTTATTAGTGCATCTGGAGAGGTTTTACCAATTGGATTTACTAATGTTGCAAATGCAGCTGCTAATAAAGATGCTAGTTCTAGTTTTGATGATTGGTCTAACTTGAGTTATTTAGGAATTGTAAATTATAAGTTCCAAGATAGATTTTTATTAGATTTAACTGCCAGAAGAGAAGGATCATCTAGATTTAGTGCTCCTACACGATGGGGTACTTTTTATTCTGCAGGTGGTGCGTGGAACATTGATAAAGAAAGTTTCATGAAAAATATTTCAGTTGTTAATTTATTAAGATTAAGAGGTTCTTATGGTACAACTGGTAATAATGCAATTGGTTTGAATGAATTTCAAACTTTATTAGGGACTAGTAGTTATAATAATAGAGGAGGTATGTTTCCATCTCAATTTGGAACAACTGGTTTGACATGGGAGATTCAAAATAAATTTGATGCTGGAATTGAGTTTGGTTTATTTGACAATAGAGTTTCAGGTTCTGTGG
>NZ_JBILKB010000112.1:0-4395 GCF_044376915.1 Flavobacterium sp. | reverse complement strand
CAAATTAAACTCAGCTAAACGTGAAATAGTTCAGAATAAAAAATTTAAACCTACAAATTCATAATTTTAAGATTTGTAGGTTTATTTATTTTAACTAAAAGAGGGTGAACGGGATCTAATATTACAAATTCTCAAAGAAGTCGTTTCCCCAAACGCTGCCGCGAGCATCCTGCTCGTGCCTTATTATCTTTTCAAGCATGAGACTTTTAGTAATCCATAGCTATTGTAACAGCAACTAAACATTAAAATCCCAAAAATATGACAACATATATACATTCTATCACACTAGACGACTGCGAAACAATAGCTATTAAGGCTGCATTAAATTTACTAATGCAACATTGTCAAGAAAAACTTGATGAAGGCGCCACAGCACCATATTGGGCTCACAAAGAATCCGCCCAAAAAATATTGGACAAACTTTATGACAATACATTTCAAACAAGTGGCAATAACTTCTTTGATTGATATTTATAGTTTAACCCCATTAATTACAAAACAGGCGCTCTTGCGGTTAACAATGTAGGATTTTATGCCTACTCCTAAATAGGTTGCCTGTTTTATTTTAATATATTGATTAAAATAATTACTTTATGAATCTTTACCCACTACTACGCGAAATGAAATTCAACGAAGTTAATCCTTTCGCATGGTAGTTATTAAAACGCAAATAACAACTTAATCCTAAACCTATGCCTCGTCAACTCCTTTTCTCAGTGGTTATTGTAATTAGTTTTCTATCCTGCAAAACCAACCAAATGGTCAATCACCAGCGAGTGGGTAAATGGATTACTGCTGACACCCTAGATGAAATCTACACTGTAAAAGGGCGTTATCGTAAAGGTAACGAAGTAGGCACTTGGAAACACTACCGCAAAGGAATACTAGTTAAAAAAGAAAAATACCATACCAATTCATCCCAATTGACTTTCTATTATCCTAATGGGAAAATCATGAAAAGAGGACGCACTCAACTAGACCATACTGAGAAAGAAGACCATTGGTATTATATTGGAGATTGGTATTTTTATAATGAAATGGGGCAACTTGATACTATAAAAACTTTTAAAAAAGAGGAGTATAAAAAATAGATAACTCATTTTTTGTATTTTTGACTCTAATTTTCAAGCTAATGAATTTAATTGACCTTCATTTTAAAGATATTCTCACGTTATGCAAAACGCATAAGGTAAAGTCTTTGTATGGCTTTGGTTCTGTTTATACTGATCAATTCAATGCTGATAGCGATGTGGATTTAGTAGTGGATTTTGAAAATATAGACGTTTTAGAATATGGAGATAATTATTATGATTTAAAATTTTCTCTTGAAACTATATTGAAAAGAAAGGTAGATTTATTAGAAGAAAAAGCGGTGAAAAATCCGTATTTCAAGCAATCTTTAAATCAGAACAAAGTATTGATTTATGGATAATTCGATCAAAACTTGGTTGTATGATATTCTAAATTCAATCAATGAAATTGAAAGTTATTTTGTTGATACTCCTAAAATATTCGAAATATATCAAAACGATTTAAGAACCAAGAGAGCCATTGAAAGAAATATTGAAATCATTGGCGAAGCTATGAATCGAATTCTCAAAGAAAATAGCAGTATTGAAATTTCAAATTCTAGAAAAATAGTGGATGTAAGAAACCGAATTATTCACGGCTACGACTCCGTTTCTGATGATGTAATATGGGGAATTGTAATTAAGAATTTACCTGTATTAAAATCTGAAGTAACCCATTTACTCAACGAATAAGTTCTCCATAAATTTTATATCTTCTTCAAGACAGACCGCGTTAGGAATGGAAGCGGCATCCTTTTTAGTGCGGGGGCTGAGGCTCTCGAAGCCCGAACTAAAAAGATACAGCGTACAGCCCGTCCAACGCCCAAAAAATAAAAACCTGCAAGGCATTGAAGCTATTGCAGGTTTGTTTTTTATACCTAAAAGATTATTGAAACCTTTCTAATTTTACAAATTCTCAAAGAAATCATTTCCTTTATCATCAGTAATAATGAAGGCTGGGAAATCTTTCACGGTAATTTTACGTACCGCTTCCATTCCGAGTTCTTCAAAATCTACTACTTCTACTTTCAAGATATTGTCTTGCGCTAAGATGGCAGCTGGTCCTCCAATAGAACCTAAATAGAATCCGCCATACGTTTTACATGCATCCATTACTTGTTTAGTACGGTTTCCTTTGGCTAGCATAATCATGCTTCCGCCTGCTTTTTGGAATTCTTCTACGTACACATCCATACGGCCTGCGGTGGTAGGTCCAAAACTTCCTGATGCCATTCCGTCTGGGGTTTTTGCAGGTCCTGCATAATAAATTGGATGGTTTTTAAAATAGTCTGGCATTGGTTTACCCGCATCCAATAACTCTTTAATTTTGGCATGCGCAATGTCACGTGCTACAATCAAAGTTCCGTTCAATTTTAAACGGGTTTTGATTGGGTATTGCGACAATTCCGCTAAAATATCCTTCATTGGTCGGTTCAAATCGACCTCAACCGGTGCTTCCAAATGCGGTGGCGTAGCCGGTAAAAATTGTTTTGGATTGGTTTCCAATTGCTCTAGGAAAATACCGTCTTTGGTGATTTTTCCTTTGATGTTTCTATCTGCCGAACACGACACTCCCAATCCAACTGGACAAGAAGCCGCGTGACGTGGCAAACGAATTACTCGTACATCGTGTGCAAAATATTTCCCGCCAAACTGCGCTCCAATGGAACTCTCTTGGCAAAATTCCAATACTTTTTTCTCCCATTCTAAGTCGCGAAAAGCCTGACCTGCCATGTTTCCTGAAGTAGGCAAATGATCGAAATAACCTGCTGAGGCTTTTTTGACAGCTGCCAAATTCGCTTCGGCAGAAGTTCCTCCAATTACTAACGCCAAATGGTACGGTGGGCAAGCCGAAGTACCCAAATCTTTGATTTTTTGACGAACGAAAGTCTCCATCGATTTGTCGTTTAATAGTGATTTGGTTTGTTGGTACAAAAAGGTTTTGTTCGCCGAACCGCCTCCTTTTGCTAAAAACAAAAACTCATAAGATGTTCCTTTTTTAGCATAAATATCAATTTGAGCCGGTAAATTCGATCCTGAATTTTTTTCTTCAAACATCGAAATCGGAACAATTTGCGAGTAACGTAAATTCTTATTTTGGTAGGTATTGAAAATTCCTTTTGACAACCATTCGGCATCATCGGCACCTGTATATACATTTTCACCTTTTTTAGCCATTACAATCGCTGTTCCGGTGTCTTGACACGATGGCAACTGCCCTTCAACGGCTACGGCTGCATTTTGCAATAAATTGTAGGCCACAAAACGATCGTTATCTGTCGCTTCGGGATCGTTTAAAATGTTATTTAATTTTTGCAAATGGGTTGTTCGCAACATAAACGACACATCGTTCATGGCTTCTTGCGCTAGCAATTCCAATCCTTTTGGATCAACAGTTAGAATTTCTCTATTGCCTAATTGTTCCACTTTTACAAAGTCGGAAGTTAGTTTTTTGTATTGTGTATCGTCTTTTAAAATTGGATACGGGTCTTGATATATAAAGTCCATTATTGAATTTTTAGAAGAGTAAAATTACAAATAACCCGCAAGGTTTCCAACCTTGTAGGATTATAGATTTAAAAAAACCAGCTTGCTACCAAAATCGCAGTAATCACACAAATTAAATCTACCAAAAGCATAGTGCTCAAAGTATAACGGGTGTTTTTTACCTTAATTGAACCAAAATAAACTGCAATAACATAAAAAGTAGTTTCGGCACTACATTGGAAAATAGAACTTAATCTTCCTGTAAACGAGTCCGGGCCAAAAGTACGCATAGCATCAATCATAAATCCTCTCGAACCTCCGGAACTAAAAGGTCGTAACATGGCTACTGGTAACGAGTCCGTAATGGCTTTGCTTACGCCAATATTGGAGAACACAAAAGAAATTCCGTTACTGATGATTTCAAATAAACCGCTATTTCTAAAAAACGAAATTGCTACCAACATTCCCATTACATAAGGAAAAATAGTTACTCCGGTTTTTAAACCATTATTAGCACCTGTTACAAAAGTGTCAAAAATAGTAGTATCATGAGCTACAAACTTTTTCTCATTTATAAACGAAAAAACCAAAGTAAAACCAATAATAGCCACCAACATTAATCCCGAAAGATTGGAAGTAAAGAAATTTTTACCAATTAAATCTAAGGTGTTGATGTAAAACAAAAGCCCCACAATTCCTGCAATAATTGTCATCAAAGCGACCAACAAAGAAGCGCTTTTAAAATTGACCTTTTGGCGAATGCCGACAATCAAAAACGCAGCAATAGTTCCAATAAAAGAGGTCAATATACAAGGTAACATTACGTCGGCTGGATTGG
>NZ_JBILKB010000057.1:0-13605 GCF_044376915.1 Flavobacterium sp. | reverse complement strand
AACAACAGTTGCACAAATGCGCGCAAGAGGAATTGAATTTTTAAGCACGCCGCCTCAAGCCTATTATGATGCAATTCCAGAACGATTAAAAGACCACATGTCTAAATTTAAAGAAGACATTAACGAACTTCAAAAATTAGGCATCATGATTGATGCAGACGAGGAAGGCTATTTGTTGCAAATTTTTACCAAACCGGTAGAAGACCGCCCAACACTCTTCTTCGAAATTATTCAAAGAATGGGCGCCAAAGGATTTGGCGCAGGTAACTTTAAAGCGCTTTTTGAATCTATTGAAAGAGAGCAAGCATTACGAGGAACATTATAAAAACCAATTTTCATTAAACAATTATTAGAATACAACGTTGTAGTAGTATTATTTTTAATAAAAATATGTTAAAGTTTGATTTTTGCTGAGAATAACATAAAAATGATTTTACCTTTGCCTTGCAAATGTAGAGAGGTAGTTTGCTCTACAACTTGTAATAAATTTTCATAATTTATAGTTTTTGGTTGGTTAATAGCATAAAAACTCAGTCATATTTTTGATTGGGTTTTTTTGTTTTACTATTTTTGGAACAGAAATTGCATTTTCTTTTAGACATAAATTATATTATGAAAAAATTAGCAACACTTGCAGTGCTTTTTGTACTTACCAATTCGTTTGATCAAAGAGAAAATGCATATACTACGGGAGAATGGCTTAAAATGAGAATTCATTATGGCGTTGTCAATGCGGGTTATGCTACACTTGAGGTCAAAGAGGCGACCAAAAACAACAAAAAAGTACATCATGTCATCGGAAAAGGGTGGACCATTGGAATGACCAAGTTTTTTTTCAATGTAGACGATAATTACGAAAGCTATTTTGATAAAGAAACGGGAAAACCGTATCAATTTGTTCGAAAAATCGATGAAGGAGGTTATACCAAAAATCAAGTAGGTTTTTTCAACCAAGCCAAAAACACGGTATTGGTTAAAGACTACAAACACGATAAAGAAAAGACGTTATCCGTTCCTGAAGAAGTCCAAGACATCGTTTCTTCCTATTATTATTTGAGAAATCATCCCAAAATTGACAAATTAAAAGTTGGAGAATCCATAGCAATAGATATGTTTTTTGATGGGGAAACCACAAAATTTAAGTTAAAATTTTTAGGTAAAGAAGATATAAGTACTAAATTTGGAAAAGTTTCGTGCCTGATATTTAGACCTTATGTTCAAGCCGGAAGGGTGTTCCAAGAAGAAGAGAGCTTAACGGTTTGGGTGTCTGATGACGACAATAAAATTCCCATTCGCGTTAAAGCAAGTTTGGCCGTTGGATCACTAAAAGCAGATATTGAAGCTTTTAAAGGACTAAAATATTCATTTAAAATTAAAAGTAAATAACGAATGGAAATTACCCCAAAAATCCAAGAACAATTAAATCAACTAAATGATAAGTTTACAGCGATCAATCAAAATACCTCGACGCATTTAGAAGGCTTGCTTTGGGCAAAACCCATTACATATTGGGATTATATACAAACTGATGCCTTGCTTAGCTTGCAAACACAACGCACTACCTTGCCCGATGAAATGGTTTTTGTCATGTACCATCAAGTAAACGAATTGTTGTTTAAAATGATTCTTTGGGAAATGGAGCAATTGTGTCATACCGAACAACCTTCCACCGTCTATTTCACCGAAAAATTGGGACGCATAAGTCGCTATTTCGACATGCTAACCACTTCTTTTGATATTATGAAAGACGGAATGGAACCCGAACAATATTTAAAATTTAGAAACACCTTAACTCCAGCCAGCGGATTTCAATCGGCGCAGTATCGGTTCATAGAATTTTCTTCCACCGATTTGATCAACCTTATCGATAACCGATTTAGAGCGACCATCGATAGAAATACGCCCTACGAACATGCCTTTGAACATTTGTATTGGCAAGCGGGAGGAAAAGATTATCAAACGGGTGAAAAATCATTTTTAATTTTAGAATTCGAAAGGAAATACAAAAAACAATTCTTGGCTCATATGGAAGAATACAACACCATCAACCTATGGCGTAAGTTCAAACAATTACCCGAAGCCGATCAAAAAAACCCAGCATTAGTGGCCGCCATGCGCCATTATGATGTAACTGTAAATATTACATGGGTTATGGGGCATTTCAATGCGGCCAAAAAATATATTGAGAGTGTACCTGGAAATCACGAAGCCACCGGTGGCAGTGATTGGAAAAAATACATGTTGCCGAAATACCAAAAACGAATTTTCTTCCCCGAATTATGGTCGGCTGAGGAAATTGAAAATTGGGGCGCCTAACATCTTAGAAATAAAAAACATTGAGATACCTTACAATACTTGTTTTCTTTTGCTCTTTATTTACAGCCTGTACTACAAAAGAGGACAATAAGAAAGCCAAAATAGTAAAAAAAGAGCCCATTATTAAAGAGTATGGGTTTACTTTTAATGATTACAAAGTGATCAGAGACACCATTCGTTCGGGCGATACGTTTGGGGCGCTTTTAGATAAATTTCCATTGCGAGATAGTCTCACGGTGCATCAAGTTACCGAAAAAGTAAAAGATTCTTTCAACGTCAGAAGAATCAAAGTGGGAAAACCGTATCTTCTTTTTTTGGATAAGAAAAAACCAAATACACTAAAGGCCCTCGTTTATATTGAAGACAGAATACAATATACCGTTATTGATTTTAGAGATTCTTTAGTCGTAGCAAACAAACAAAAACCTACTAAAATTAAACGAAGAGTAGTGGCGGCCGAAATCAATGGATCCTTGTCGGAAACCTTAAGTAATGCGGGTGTGAGTCCAGCTCTAGCCCCCAAATTGGCTGGCATATATGCCTATACAATCGACTTTTTCAAAATTCAAAAAGGCGACAAATTTGCGGTAACCATCAATGAAAAATTTATGGAAGATTCCATATATATTGGTGTTGAGAGTATTGAGGCTTCGTATTTTGAGCACAAAGGCAAAAAAATATTTGCATTTCCGTATAAATTGAACGATAATCAAAAAAAGGAAGATTATTATGACGAAAATGGAAAAGGGTTAAAAAGCATGTTCTTAAAAGCGCCCCTAGACTATTTTCGAATTTCATCGCGTTTTTCTGGACGCCGTTTTCATCCAGTTCAAATGCGCTTTAAAGCGCATAACGGCACCGATTATGCTGCACCGCACGGAACACCAATTAAAACAACTGCTTCGGGGGTTGTAGAAAAAACAGGCTATACGGCTGGAAATGGTAATTTCGTGAAAGTACGCCATAGCGGTACCTATTCGACCCAGTATTTGCACATGTCAAGAATAATGGTGCGCAACGGACAAAGCGTTTCGCAAGGTCAAACCATCGGAAGAGTTGGAAGTACCGGCTTGGCCACAGGACCCCACGTATGTTATCGTTTTTGGAAAAACGGCGTACAAGTAGATCCGTTGCGTTTAAAATTGCCCAATACAGAACCTATGGGAAGTTCCGATAAGCAAAAATATTTACAGCACATTGCGCCGCTGAAAAAAGAGTTAGATCAAATAACCGCATTAAAATTTAAAGAATAATGGCATTAGCTAAAATCAATCCTTCACAAACCGCTGCTTGGAAAAAGTTACAAGCGCACTTTGAAACCCTAAAAAATGTTCAAATGCAAGATTTATTTGCAAACGAACCGGCAAGAGCCGAACACATGCACCTGCAGTGGAATGATTTCTTAGTAGATTATTCTAAGAATATTGTGACGAATGAAACCCTGGATTTGTTGCAGGAATTGGTCAATGAAGTGCAATTAAAAGAGGCTATTTCAAAATATTTTAAAGGAGAGCTTATCAATCAAACCGAAAACAGAGCCGTTTTGCACACGGCATTACGTGCCAAAGAAAACGCAACAGTTTTTGTAGACGGAACGAATGTAATGCCAGAAATTTATGCCGTAAAAAATAAAATCAAGCAATTTTCAAATGAAATCATAGCTGGGCAACGAAAAGGATATACCGGCAAACCTTTCACCGATATAGTCAATATTGGTATCGGAGGTTCCGATCTCGGTCCGGCAATGATTGTGGAAGCTTTACAATATTATAAAAATCGATTGAATGTTCATTTTGTATCCAATGTAGATGGTGATCATGTGAATGAAATTCTCAAAAAAGTAAATCCGGAGACTACTCTTTTTGTAATTGTTTCCAAAACCTTTACCACACAAGAAACCTTGTCTAATGCCAAAACCATCAGAAGTTGGTTTTTACAATCGGCAACACAAGATGACGTAGCCAAGCATTTTGTAGCTGTGTCAACAAACATTCAAAAAGTAACGGAATTTGGCATCAATCCCGATAATATTTTTCCAATGTGGGATTGGGTAGGTGGCCGTTTTTCTTTGTGGAGTGCTGTAGGATTATCTATTAGCTTGGCCGTTGGTTTTGATCATTTTGATCAGTTATTAGAAGGCGCTCATGAAATGGACGAACATTTTAAAAACGAATCATTTGAAAAAAACATACCGGTCGTATTGGCGTTGTTGAGCATTTGGTATAACAATTTTTTTGGCGCTGAGAGTGAAGCTTTAATTCCGTATACGCAATACTTACAAAAATTGGCACCTTATTTACAACAAGGTATCATGGAAAGTAATGGGAAAAGTATTGGAAGAGATGGTAAATCGGTCAATTATCAAACGGGAACTATCATTTGGGGCGAACCCGGAACCAATTCTCAACATGCTTTTTTTCAATTAATTCACCAAGGAACCAAGTTGATTCCGACCGATTTTATTGGATATAAAGAAGCATTATATGGAAATAAAGACCATCATGATAAATTGATGTCTAATTTCTTTGCCCAAACCGAAGCTTTATTGATGGGCAAGACCGAAGACCAAGTAAAATCCGAATTCCAAAAACAAGGTATTTCGGGAGAAAAAGCAGCCTTTTTATTACCATTTAAAGTGTTTGCCGGAAACAAACCCACAAATACATTGTTGATTGACAAATTAACGCCTGCAAGTTTAGGCGCTTTAGTGGCTTTATACGAGCATAAAATATTTGTACAAGGTGTCATATGGAATATTTTTAGCTATGACCAATGGGGGGTTGAACTCGGAAAACAGTTGGCCAGTAGCATCTTGAATGAAATAGTGGACAAAGCACCACAAGTCCACGATAGTTCGACGACTTTCTTATTAAAAAAATACATGAATTAGCGATACAAATTTGTAAGCAAGTGAGTTCAAAAAAAGATTATTTGAAGATCGCATCTAAATTCTTAACATTTTTTTAAGTTTTTTAATGCCAAATCACTTTTGTTAACATTAACTTAACATTAAAATTAAAATCTTGTAGCAACTTTGCACAAAATATTTTAAAAACATAGCAAATGAAAATTTTTAAAAATGTATTTCTTTTTGGGTTTTTCTTTTTGTCAAGCCTAACAATGTTTTCTCAGTCTAAAGTTACAGGTACTGTAACCGATGGAGAGTTAAAACAACCTTTAGCAGGAGCTAGTGTTGTTATCAAAGGTACAACAAATGGTGTTGCTACCGATTTTGACGGAAAATTTGAACTTACAACTACTCAAAAATCAGGGGAAATTGTAATTTCTTTTTTAGGTTTTGAAACAAAAACAATTAAATTTACCGTTACTGGAGAATCTACAAACGTAGGTACAGTATCTATTAGCACTAACGTATCTGAGTTAGACGACGTAGTGGTAATTGGTAAAGGAATTATGGATGTTGCTAAAGATAGAAAAACGCCAGTAGCGGTTTCTACCATCAAAGCAGCAGAAATCCAAGCAAAATTAGGAAACCAAGAGTTTCCAGAAATGTTAGCCAATACCCCTTCAGTATATGCTACTAAAGCAGGTGGAGGTTTTGGAGATTCTAGAATTAACATTCGTGGATTTGACCAAAGAAATATCGCGGTAATGATCAACGGTATGCCGGTTAACGATATGGAAAACAGTGCGGTTTATTGGTCTAACTGGGCTGGATTATCTGATGTGACTTCTGCGATGCAAGTACAAAGAGGATTAGGTTCTTCTAAGTTAGCCATCTCATCTGTTGGAGGAACTATCAATGTAGTAACTAAAGCTGCCGATTTAAAACAAGGGGGTAATGTTTCTACAGGTTTTGGTAATGATAACTATTTAAAAACTCAAGCTTCCTATTCAACAGGTAAAATGAAAAATGGTTTATCAACTTCTGTTTTATTAAGCAAAACTACAGGAGATGGTTATGTTGATGGAACGAAGTTTGAAGGAGGAAATTATTTTGTGGCGGTAGGATATGAATTAAACGACAAACACAATTTTCAATTTACATTTACAGGTGCTCCACAATGGCACAACCAAAGAAGTGCTGCTCCTACAATTGCCGATTATGTTAGATACGGTCAAGGCGAACCAAACATCAAATACAACTCAGATTGGGGATATTTAAATGGTCAAGAATATAGTTTTAGAACGAATTTCTACCACAAACCAATCATGTCAATCAACTGGGATTTCAAAATCAATGAGACTACGAAATTGTCAACCGTACTTTATGGCTCTTGGGGTCGTGGAGGAGGAAGTAATGGTGCAGGTGCTGTAAGAGGAAACCGCTTTTTTGCTCCTAATTTAAGAATGCCAGATGGTTCTATTAATGTTGATTTGATTCAAGATTATAACTCAGGTCAACCTGTAGTAATTAACGGTGTTTCATTTACAAGAGCACAAGTTGCAGGTGGAGGGTACCAAAACACATCTTCTACTAGCAACAATGCAACAAATGGTATTTCTAAAATTGCTTCCATCAACTCACACAACTGGTATGGTGGAGTAATCAATTTGAATAAAAAATTATCAGACGAATTGACCTTAGATTTTGGTATAGATGCTAGAACCTATAGAGGAATTCACTATCAAAACATTACAGATTTGTTAGGATCAACTAACTATTTTGACAATACAGATGTTAACAATCCTGGTAGAGTATTGACTTCAACGTATCAAGCGAGACCACATTTAAATCCATTCTACAGTTTGGATTACCAAAAAGCTAAAATCAACTACAACAATGATGGTTTAGTAAATTGGTACGGAGCGTTTACACAGTTAGAATATTCTTCTGAAAAATTATCTGCTTTTGTTCAAGCAGCGGTTTCAAACCAAGGATTTAGAAGAGATGATTTCTTTAAATATTTAGAGACAGATAAATTAGCTTCTACAGATTATGAAAATATTTTAGGAGGAAACATTAAAGGGGGTCTTAACTATAACTTTGATGAGCATTTCAACTTCTTCGCTAATTTAGGATACTATTCAAAACAACCGTTCTTTAATGCAGTGTATCCAAACAATGCTTCTGTTGTGAATGAAAATTTAACAAACGAAAAAGTGATTGGTTTTGAAGAAGGTTTAGGATACCGTTCGTCTGTATTTAACGCCAACTTAAATTTATACTACACAAAGTGGAAAGATAGATACCAAAGATCTGGCGATGCTGCAATTGACAATCCTGGTGGATATTATGATTTTCAAGGTATTACGCAAGTACATACAGGTATAGAATTGGATATGACCGCTAAATTGGATCAATTAAAATTAAACGGTATGATCTCAATCGGGAACTGGGAATATGAAAATGATATTACTGGAAGAAGATTTGATGTAAATAATAACGAAATTACAGGGGGTACTGCTCCAACCTATTTTGTTGCGGGAACTAAAGTAGGGGATGTTGCTCAGTTTACAGCAAGTGCTGGAGCAAGTTTTGATTTCACAAAAACTTTTTCTATCGATGCTAATTATAGATACGCTGATAAATTGTACGCTAGTTTAGATCCAACAAGACAAACAACGTATGACAATAAAGGAACGTTACAATTACCATCTTATGGTTTAGTAGATGCTGGTATTTCTTACAAATTCTTATTTGGAAAAGATAAATCAGATGCATTAAACTTCAGATTGAACATCAACAACGTATTTGATTACATGTATATTGCTGAATCTAGAACTAATATTTTTGCTTCAGATATTATCCCTAGTACACCAACAGGCCCTCAAGGACCAGGTGGAAATGGAGTTGACACATATGCTTCTAGAGGAAGAACATGGAATGGTGTAGCAGATGCGAACCAAGTGTTCTTTGGTTTTGGAAGAACATGGAACTTCACAATTCGTTATAACTTCTAATACTTTTTAGATAAACATATTGAACCTCTCACTCATTTTTTTGAGTGAGAGGTTTTTTATTTATTATATTTGTAATTCACAATAAAACTATAAACTATGTACAGCACTCTTCTTTCTCTTCATTCTACTGTAGCTTATGCGGCATTAGGAGTATTGACATTAGCGGTAATCAATGCCTTTTTAGGGCTTACCTCTAAAAGCTTATTCAAATCAAAAGACCGAAGCATTTCATTAGTGGCATTGATGGTTTGTCATATCCAATTAGCAATTGGTCTTATCTTGTATTTTGTCACCCCAAAATTAGAAGCTTGGTCTACACTAGGGATGAAAGTTATGGCCGATTCGACTTTACGAACCGTATTAGTGGAGCATCCTTTTACAAATATCTTGGCATTAGTATGCATCACAATCGGATGGTCTAAACATAAAAAAGAAGAAAGTAACAATGGTAAGTTTAAAAAAATCGCCTTGTTTTATGCAATAGGATTAGTGCTTTTGTTAGCCATGATTCCATACAAACAATGGTTGGCATAAGCGTACAACAAAAAACAAACTATGAAGCAAATACGATATATAGTTCCATTACTCGTACTCATTATTGCCATAAGTAGTTTCTCTGATACGGGTAAAAATCCAATTAGAGAAACCGCTATTGTCGACAGTATAAAAAAGCAGGATTCACTAGCCATAATAATCGCAAAAAAGCAGGATTCGTTAGCGAAAATAAAAATCACGCTTTATAAAAAAAATGTAGAAGCGTCACATTATGCTGATAAGTTTAATGGAAGAAGAACCGCTAGTGGTGCTCGTTTTCACAACAATAATTATACGGCAGCCCATAAAAAGTTAAAGTTTGGCACCACAGTTAAGGTCACCAATACAGCAAACGGGAAAAGTGTCATTGTTACGATTACAGATAGAGGACCGTTCACCAAACAAAGAGAAATAGATATGGCTAAAAAGCCGTTTTTAGAAATTTCCCACAACAATGGAAGAGCCCCTTTGCGCGTGAATCTTGAAATTATAGAATAATATTAGCGTTCCCAGTCTTTAAATGGAGTTACACTCAAGTAGGCGTTATAATAGCGTTCTTGACCGGTAACTTCGTTTCCTATCCAATTGGGTTTTTCAAACGCCTCGTTTTCGGCTTGGAGTTCAATTTCTGCAACGATCAACCCTTGGTTTACACCCGCAAAAACATCCACTTCAAAGCAATGATTCCCCACCGGGATTTCATACCTAATTTTATCGATTACACCCTCTTCACACAATAACAATAATTGTTCGGCTTCTAAAAGAGTAATTTCTTTTTCCCATTCAAAACGAGTAGTTCCCGTTGCATTTCCTTTTCCTTTTATGGTAATATAGCCTTTTGTTCCTTTGATGCGAATGCGCACCGTTCGTTCTGGAGCGGTATTTAAATAACCTTGTACAATACGATAAGATGTTGTACTTTCAGATAGAAAGGTATTGGAAGTAACTAAAAATTTACGCTCAATTTCGTTCATGATGGTATTATGCATCGTTAAAATAAAAGGGATTCTCGTATAATTCTCAAATATACTATAAATTTGTAATATGCTTACGCCTAACACCCTTCGAAAAATTATTCATATCGACATGGATGCCTTTTATGCTTCTGTGGAGCAAATGGATCAACCCCACTTGCGAGGCAAACCGCTGGCAGTAGGTGGAAGCGAAATTAGAGGCGTTGTAAGCGCTGCAAGTTATGAAGCAAGAAAATTCGGTGTTCGAAGTGCAATTAGTGGCATACAAGCCAAAAGATTATGTCCCGATTTAATTTTTGTGCCTCCTCGCTTTGATCGGTATAAAGAAATTTCAAAGCAAATACGAAATATCTTTTTTGAGTATACCGATTTGGTGGAACCGCTATCGTTAGACGAAGCTTATCTTGATGTTACCGAAAATAAAAAAGGCAATCCAAGTGCTACATTGCTTGCGCAAGAAATTAGACAACGCATTTTCGAAGAAGTAGGACTTACGGCATCTGCGGGCATATCGATTAATAAATTTGTAGCAAAAATTGCTTCTGATTACAACAAACCCAACGGGCAAAAAACGGTACATCCAGATGAAGTGGCTTCTTTCTTAGAAAAATTAGATGTAAAAAAATTCTACGGCATTGGCAAAGTGACGGCTGAAAAAATGTACCAATTGGGCATTTTCACAGGCATTGATTTGAAGCAAAAGCCGTTGGACTATTTAGAAAAACACTTTGGGAATAGTGGGTTGCATTATTTTCAAATCGTACGTGGCATTCATGAAAGTGCAGTAAAACCTAATCGTAAGATCAAATCAGTGGGAGCCGAGCGCACTTTCAACGAAAATTTATCTTCTGAAATTTATTTAGAAGAGCGCTTGCTAAACATAGCTGCTGAATTGGAGAAACGCTTGAAAAAAAGTAAAATTGCCGGAAAAACCATTACATTAAAAATTAAATATTCTGATTTTACTTTACAAACTCGAAGTAAAACAATGCCCTATTTTATTACGGATAAAGCCATTATTGCAGACGTGGCAAAAGATTTATTATACCAAGAGCGCCTACGAAACTCGGTTCGCTTACTGGGTATTTCCATTCACAATCTAAACAATGAAGAGACTTCTAAAATTGAACTGCCTCAAAAAAGTGTTTCGGTGCAATTGCGTTTGCAGTTCTAATAAAAAAAGCGACCCTAAGATCGCTTTAATTTTTTTGTGTATTATCGTTTATTCGATTTCAGAAACACGTAAGGTATTTACCATTCCTTTATCTACTACAGGCATAGCGGCTAAGTTAATCAACATATCGCCTTTGTTTACATAGTTTTTTTCTAAACAAATTTTATTGATGTCGTCTATGGTGTCATCTGTACTTACTAATTTATCGTAATAAAAAGCTCTTACGCCCCATAAAAGGTTCAATTGCGTTAAGATGCGTTTGTTAGATGTAAATACTAAAATGTGTGATTTTGGTCGCCAAGCTGAAATCTGAAATGCGGTATATCCCGAATTGGTTAACGTAGTAACAGCTTTTGCGTTAATGGCATCGGCCATAATTGCGGCGTGATAACAAATGGATTTGGTAATAAAGCGATTGGTTCTAATGCTAGGTGGACTTAACGGCACTTTAATTAGCGGAGAATCTTCAACGCTTTTGATAATTCGAGTCATAGTTTCAATTACTTCAACCGGATAATTTCCTACCGAAGTTTCACCCGATAACATTACCGCATCGGCACCGTCCATTACCGAGTTGGCTACGTCATTAACTTCAGCACGCGTTGGTGTTAATGAAGTAATCATAGTTTCCATCATTTGTGTAGCAACAATTACCGGAATACGAGCTGTTTTGGCTCTGTGAATTAATTTTTTTTGGATCAATGGAACTTCCTCTGCAGGAACTTCTACTCCTAAATCGCCACGAGCTACCATTAGCGCATCACAAAAAGCAACGATTTTATCGATGTTTTCTACGGCTTCAGGTTTTTCAATTTTGGCTATAATTGGAATTTTATGGTCAGAATGTTTGGCAATTAAATCTTGCAATTCTTCCAGATCTTTAGGCGTTCTTACAAACGAAAGCGCAATCCAATCTACTTTATTTTCAATAGCAAACAATGCGTCTTTGATGTCTTTTTGGGTTAATGCCGGTAGCGACACTTTTGTATTGGGTAAGTTTACCCCTTTTTTAGATTTTAACGGACCTCCTTGAACTACGACCGCTTCAACTTCTGTATTTTTATCGGTTTTGGTTACTTCAAAAATTAATTTTCCGTCGTCCAATAAAATTCTTTCTCCAGGATTAACATCCTTAGGAAATTCTTTATAATTCATATACACACGAGAGGCAGTTCCAAGCACATCCTCTGCGGTTGTAAATGTAATCAGATCACCTTTACTTACCACTACATCTTCTTTCATAACTCCAACGCGAAGTTTTGGACCTTGTAAATCGGCTAAAATCGAAGTGGTATAGCCAAATTCCTCGTTCAATTCACGGATGATGTTTATGCGTTCCGAAACATCAGTATAATCGGCATGTGAAAAGTTAATTCTAAATACATTAACACCAGCATCAACCATGTTTTTTATGACTTCTTTTGAGCTACAAGCAGGGCCTAATGTGGCTACAATTTTAGTTTTTTTGTTCGTTGGCATTTTTAAAATATTAAATTATTTTTAGATTTTAAATTCGTTGTTTCAATAATATAGGCCGTTGTCACATTTTTTATCGATAGTATTTTTTCGATCATGTCTTCTTCATCAAATTCATAATCTATGTTTTCTATCTTCAAGAGATAATCCACTTTTTTATATTCTGGCAATAAAAAGACGGTAATGTCTACGGCGTCAAACAATTGCGTGGTCTTTTTTTTTGAAGTACTTATGGTGGTTTTATTCTCAATTAAACTCCATTGTACATCACGTTCTTCGTCGTCAAAAATGTAATTACTAAAAGCGCTCTTTCCTTCTGGAATGGCGATTTCAATATTGGATTCATTTTTGATCAATCGCGTGTCTAAAATGCTATTAATGGCATAGGCTAATTTGTAATCCTCCAAGGATGAATGAATTGCAATGAGTTCATAATCCTCTGAAATAAAATCATTTATTTGAATTTTATGGATCGCCATCAGCTAGAATTAGAATGTAAATATAGTATTAAAATCTATTCAAATTTTGAAGTTTAACGGTTCTTAACGTTAAATTACTAACGCAAACGTTTTAGTTTTGAATTATTTTTGAGAAATTTTTTCTTGTAAGACAAAATAAGCTCTTTGCGATGCTTTTTCTTCTGCCTTTTTCTTGGAGGTTGCGCGTGCTTTTGAAATTATTTTTTGATTGATGAGTAGTTTTACGCCAAAATATTTTTGCCCTTCTATGCCATTATCTTCTACAAATTCAAAAGCAAAGGTTTTTTTCTCTTTTTGACACCATTCAATAATTAAACTTTTATAGCTGATTACTTTTCCTTCTAATTTTGAAATATCAACATATTGTTTGATGATTTTGGTACGAATAAATTTTTCGCAATAGTCAAATCCACGATCCAAATAGATTGCTCCAATAAAAGCTTCAAACAGATTGCCATGAATGTTTTCTCCAAATTGGTTAGAACTTACCTTACTGTCAACAAATCCGACCAAATTAAAATCGCGTCCCAATTCGTTTAAGTGTTCCCGGCTCACAATTTTTGAGCGCATTTTTGTCAAATACCCTTCGTCACCAGATGGCACTTCATTGTAGAGATGAGCAGCAATAACACTCCCCAGCATGGCGTCTCCTAAAAATTCCAGTCGTTCATAGTTAAAGGGATTGCCTTTGTCGTCTAGCTTATTAACCGATCGGTGTGTAAACGCCTTTTGATAATAGTTAAGCTCTTTAGGCTCAAAACCTAAAATAGCAGTGATTTTTTTAAAA
>NZ_JBILKB010000007.1:0-45309 GCF_044376915.1 Flavobacterium sp. | reverse complement strand
GCTACGATATCTGCTTTCGTCATTTTCTTTCGTATTTATATTGTGTATTTTTTTGAGTTTGCAAATATAAGAATTAAAAAAATAATAAATCAACCATAATTGATTAAATTTTAATTAGTAAAGCTATATTTTTGTCAACCAATTGCTAAAATATGGAATTTTCAAACGCAGTCATTAAATGGTACGCACAAAACAAGCGTGATTTGCCATGGCGCAATACGCAAAACCCCTATTTTATTTGGCTGTCCGAAATTATGTTACAGCAAACGCGAGTCGCGCAAGGATTGCCCTATTTTAATGCTTTTGTAGCCGCTTTTCCAACGGTATTTGATTTAGCACAAGCAGAGGAAGAGCAGGTTTTAAAATTGTGGCAAGGGTTGGGCTATTATTCCAGAGCGCGAAACCTTCATACTACCGCTAAAATTGTGGCCACGGAATACCAAGGCAATTTTCCATCAAATTTCACCGGATTATTACGTTTAAAAGGGGTCGGAGAATATACAGCTGCCGCAATTGCTTCATTTTCATACAACGAGCCCGTTGCGGTTCTTGACGGCAATGTGTTTCGTGTATTGAGTCGCTATTTTAATGTGGGACTTGATATTTCGGAAGGAAAAAACAAAAAAGAGTTTCAAAAGTTGGCCCAAGAAATCTTACCAAAAGACAAAGCAGCACTTTACAATCAGGCCATTATGGAATTTGGAGCTTTGCAGTGTGTGCCTAAAAACCCGAACTGCGATGCCTGTATTTTAGCCACATCCTGTGCGGGGTTACAGCATAAAAAAGTAGGGCAATTGCCCGTTAAAAGTAAAAAAACAAAGGTAACGAATAGGTATTTCAATTACTTAATTGTACAAGATTTTGATGATAATTTTGTTGTTCAAAAACGGGAAGGAAAAGGAATTTGGGAAAACTTATATGAATTTACGTTGGTAGAAACCGCGGAATTAATCGATGAAAATCAATTTATTGACCAATTGAAAACGACGCATTTCTTTGGGCAAGTTGCAACAGATGTTTGTGTGTTGTCTTCAGATGTAATTCATCATAAATTATCTCACCAACATTTGTACATCCGATTTTATGGGTTAAAATTTGATCATAAAATACCGGAGGCAAAATCACGAGAGGAGATTCAAAAATTGCCATTTCCAATTGCCATTCATAATTTTATGCAATCTGCTTGTTTTAATTCATTATAAATTCTTACTTTTGAATAACACAAAAACGGTATAAGCCATGAACGGAACATTAAATAAAGTCATTTTGATTGGTCATTTAGGAGATGAAATTAAAATGCATTACTTTGAAGGTGGAAATTGCATCGGAAGATTTCCTTTAGCAACTAATGAAGTTTATATCAACAAGACTACTGGAGAGAAAATAACTTCTACCGAATGGCATAATATTGTGGTGCGCAACAAAGCCGCAGAAATTTGTGAAAAATACCTTTCTAAAGGCGATAAGATTTATATTGAAGGCCGTATTAAATCACGTCAATGGCAAGCCGAAGACGGAGCTACAAAATATACTACAGAAATTCAAGTTACGGAATTTACCTTTTTGACAACCAAAAAAGAAACAGATTTAGGCAAATCATCTCTTCCTACCGGAAGTGCTCCAGAAGATGCTCCGTTTTAATGCTAAAAATTCAAAGTCTTCACATAAAGTTGAATTTTTGTCGTTATAGTAGTATGAAATTACCAGTTATAAATTCGTTTCTATTTTTGATTGTATTGGGTTTTTTCTCTTGTAAAGAGGAAACAGTGCCCAAGCCTGCCAGTCAGTTGCGTTTAGAATACCCTGCTCCAAAGTATACCGAGTTAACGACCAATTGTCCATTTTCTTTTGATGTGAACACCATAGCACAACTCAAGAATAACAGTTGTTCCTATGAAATTCAGTATCCCAAAATGAAAGCTACAGTCTATTTAACCTATAAAGAGGTACATAATGACATTGATAAATTGTTACAAGATGCGCAAAATTTGACCTATAAATTGCATACCCTAAAAGCCGATGACATTTTAGAGCAACCGTTTGTTAATCCCAATAAAAAAGTATTTGGTATGTTTTATAAAGTGGGTGGAAATGCGGCTACTAATGCATTATTCTATGCTACAGATAGTACCAAACATTTTATGACTGGGAGCGTCTATTTTTACGCGAAACCCAATTATGATTCGATCTTACCGGCAACACAATATGTTCAGGATGATATGCGGAGAATTATGGAAACCATGAAATGGAAATAAAAAAGGCACTTAATAGTGCCTTTTTTTATAAGAAAAAAATCGCTATTTTTTTATAACCTGAGTTTCTACTTTGCTTACTTTATAAGCATCACCACCTGCAACCTTTTCAATCGTTGCGGTCAAAGAAGTTATGTTTAGTTTCGTTTTGTCGTAAGATACGGTTGCGATTTTGCTTTCAAAATTCACAACTGCCTCTTGCACACCTTCTTTTTCGATTAGTTTACCTTCAATAGTTTTGGCGCAACCAACTGCGCAAGTCATACCATCGATCGTAAAATTGGCAGTTGCTAAATTTTCAGCAGTAATTTCTGTTTTTGCTACTTCTTTTGCTACTACAGTGGTTTCCTTTTTACAACTAATGGTGAAAAAAAGGATTAATGATGCAATAGCTATGTTTTGAATATTTTTCATGGGTTATATGGGATAATTGGACTCTTTGTTAAGTCGTTACAAATTTACAAAAAATCATAGTGAGATATTAAAAAATAAAACTCAATTTTGACAAAGAAATTTACATCATGGAGAAAAGTAGTACAAAATGGTATTTGTTGGCCTTTTTAGGTTGTGTGTGGGGTAGTTCGTTTATTCTTATGCAATTAGGTTTACAAGGTGTCAATTCAATACAATTGGGTAGTTTACGGCTGCTTTTTGCGGCCTGCTTTCTTTTTTTGGTAGGTTATAAAGAAATTGCAAAAATTCCAAGGTATAAGTGGAAATATATTGCACTAACTTCCTTATTCGGAACGTTTGTTCCTGCTTTTTTGTTTTCGGTGGCACTATCAAAAATTGATGGTTCTATAAGTGCCATACTAAACTCTTTGACGCCCTTAAATACCTTATTGGTAGGATTGTTTTTCTTTGGTTTGGATGTACAACGGAGACAACTATTTGGGGTAATCATCGGTTTTATTGGATGTGTATTACTAGTCCTTTCTGGTTCGGGAGAAAACACTACCGAAAATTATTACTATGCCATATTAATTGTTATCGCTTCTATATTTTATGGCATAAATGTTAACCTGATAAAAAAATATTTATCCGATTTAAAGCCGCTAACAATTAGTACTGGAAATTTCGTTGTGATGTTTGTTCCGGCACTTATCGTTTTATATTGTTCTGATTTTTTCGAAATCGTGCACCAAGAAAAAGTACAAAATGCGCTAGGTTATATTGCAGTGTTGGGTGTAATAGGAACTGGATTATCCAATATTTTATTCTTCAAACTTATTCAGTTGTCTTCGCCGGTTTTTGCCTCTTCGGTTACCTACATCATTCCGGTAGTGGCTATATTTCTAGGGTTTTTATTTATGCATGAAACGCTGACCTTGGTTCAAGCATTAGGCGCTATTATTGTCTTAATAGGAGTTTATTTTTCGAGTAAAAAATAAAAAAAGCGCCCAATTTCTTGAGCGCTTTAGTTTAGTGAATGAAATGATTATTTAAAATCAGCTTCAGTTACTCCTTCGTTAATCTTTACTTCAGAAGTAGTGAATTCGATTTCAATACCTACATTCATTAGGATTTTATAAGGGAATTTTAATCCATTTACATCTTTGTAATCTTGGTAATACGTTGTTTGTACCATTTTTTGGCCACGTTGTTCTGCTTCTTCTGATTCAGCTACTTTATATCCTGTTTTTACATCATAATATAAAGTAGATTTTCCGTTTTTAAGTGCATAAGCATCGGCTCCGTTAATATTTTCAATACCGGTTACCGTTATTTCTTTATTGGTTAATAACGCTAATTCTTTAAAGGTAGTTGCTTCAGCTTGCTTTTCTATTAATTCTTCACCGGTAAAATCTTTTCTTTTTCCTTGTTGTACGGAGTAGCCCGCTTTGTCATTTACAACTTCTTTCATCATTGAAATGCCGTTTGCTTTCATTTCAACAGACATTTTTTTAGCAGCATTTTTCATGTTTAATTCCAATGCCATTCCTTGAATTGTTCCTGATGAAATAACCGCAATGGTTTTTACATTTTTCACTGCTTTCTCTCCGCCGATTGCTTTAATATAATCGTTTAATACAGTTTGAGCTGTTACACCTGCAGGAACTGGTTTTTTAACTTCCGGTTTTTGAGCAGGATTTCCATATTTGTCAAAGTAAAAAATAGGTAATTTTTCTCTTTTACTCAATGCTTCTAATCCTTGTAATACATCGGCTGCTTTTCCTACAATGATTACACGTGTTTGATCGGCTAAGAAGAATTTATTGGCTGCATTCCTAATATCTTCTGCAGTAACTGCATTGATGTTTTTAATGTAGTTTTCGTAAAAATCTTCAGGCAATCCTTGCGTTTCTTGGTTTAGTGCATATCCTGCAATAGTTGAAGGTTTTTCAATTTGCATTACAAAATTTCCAACATACTTAGCTTTCGCATTTCTAAGATCTTCTTCTGAAACCAATTCGGTTCTAATGCGCTTAAGTTCGTTAAAAACCTCAACAACTGCGCTATCGGTAACTGCATTTCGAACAGAAGATCCCGAACGGAATTTATTGATGTATTTGCCAGAACCAATTGAAGAATAGGCTCCGTATGTCCAACCGTGTTTTTCACGAAGGTTTAAAAACAATCTACCTTCACCACCACCACCTAATACTTGATTAGCTAAAATCACTGCAAAGTATTCTTTGTCGGTCATTTTTAATTTCGTCAAATTTACCAATGCAATTTCAGACTGCACGGCATTTGGTGTATCAATAAAGTTGATTTGACTATACTGAACGTCTTTTGGGTCAGAATAAGTTGTTTGAGGCGCTGTTGCAACTTTCCATTTACCAAATAACTTTTCAACTTCTTTTTTCACCGATTTAAACTTTACGTCCCCTACGATGACTAAATAAGCATTAGCAGGAACAAAATAGGTGTTGTAGTTGTTGATTACGTCGTCTAAAGTTACGTTTTTCAATGTTTCTTCACTTGTAAATTCACCTTTGTAATGGTCTTTGCCATAGGTTAATACATTTTCAACACGACGAGCAATAGCAGTTACGCTTTTTTCATCTGATTTTAAGCCTTCAATAATTTTAGCTTTTTCCTTATCAAATTCTTCTTGAACAAACAATGGGTTTAAGGCGCCATCTGCCATTAATTCTAGAATTCTTTTAGAATAGCGAGACAATCCATTTGCAGAGGCCCCTGAAGCATAATAATTAATGTTAGCACCTAGAAAATCAATTTCTTCATTAAACGCATCTTTGTTTTTAGTTTGCGTTCCATTACCAATCATACTACTTAATAGATCGGAAACACCTTTTTTAGATCCTTCTGCATAGGGTGCATTGTCTAAGGTAAGATTAAAAGAAACACGAGGTAATTTATGGTTTTCTACCACTAAAACTTTCAAACCATTTTTAAGCACAAAACTTTGTGGCTTATTGATGTTGATGGATGGAGCAGGTCCTGGTTTTGGCTGCGGTCTGTCTTGTGCTTGCATAGTTATTGTTAAAAATAAACTGGCTGCTATGTATATAAATTTTTTCATATTCTTCAAATCTTAGTTTTGCGCTTTATCTTTAGCAGGAACATAGTCTAATATTAATCGCTGGTTAGCGTTTAAATATTTTTTTGAAATAGCTCTAATTTCTTCTCTAGTAATAGAGCGGTAAATATCTATTTCGGTATTGATCAAATTGATGTCGCCATACAACATATAATACGTCGCTAAGTTGTCTGCAATTCCTTCAACGGAAGCATTGTTGCTCACGTAGTTGCTTTCAAATTTATTCTGAAGTTTTTGAAAATCGGTTTCTGAAATTAATTCAGTTTGCATTTTTACAATTTCTTCATCAATTTCTTTTAAGATCGATTCTGATGTGTTTTCACCCATTGGCAATCCATAAATTAAATACATTCCATAGTCTTCTTGGCTGTAATTGAAGGCGCCAATTTGCAAGGCCATTTTTTTATCGTCTACGATTTTTTTATACAACTTAGAACTTTTACCGTCAGATAAATAAGTAGAAATCATATCCAATACTCTGGCATCACGTGATTTCATAGAAGGCGTTCTATAAGAAGCTACTAACATTGGAATTTGTATGTTTGGATCTTCCCAAGTGGCTTTGAATGCTTCTGTAATTGGAGCTTCTTCAATTTTTTGACGGGCTACAGGAGCTCCTTTTGGAATGGCTCCAAAATAATTTGTAATCCATTCTTTAGCTTGAGCTTTGTCAAATTGACCTGCCACCACTAAAACAGCATTGTTTGGCACGTAGAATTTTTTATTAAACGCTTGGAACTCTTCCAAAGTAGCTGCATCTAAATGCTCCATTTCTCCAATGGTAGTCCATTTGTATGGGTGTGCTTTAAACATGTTTTGTTTCACGGCTTTGATTAAGTTGCCGTAAGGTTGGTTGTCAACACGTAGTCTTTTTTCTTCTTTTACTACTTCATTTTGAGTGTCTACTCCAATTTGATTGATAACCGGATGCATCAAACGCTCCGATTCCATCCATAATGCCAATTCTAAATTGTTTGAAGGGAATACCTCATAATAATACGTTCTGTCGTCAGTAGTATTTGCGTTATTGTTGCCGCCGTTAGCGGTAACTAATTTAAACCACTCACCACGAGCAATATTTTTAGTTCCTTCAAATAAAAGGTGTTCAAAAAAGTGAGCAAACCCTGTTCGATCAGGTTGTTCGTCTTTAGCACCCACATGATACATTACAGATGTAATAACCACTGGTGCAGAATTGTCTTGATGCAATACAACGTGTAAACCGTTGTCTAGATCAAACTCTTCAAAGGTTACTTTTTGTGCAGAAGCAGTTCCGCCTAGCATTAGTGCAGTTCCCAAAGCCATTAAAGATGTTTTCATACGTTATTAATTTGTTGATATAGTTAAATAGGTAGCTGTTCTGTCAAAATTGTTACAAAAATTAACGATTTAATTTAATGTTTTTTTGAGGCGATTAAAAAAATACTATTTTATTCTACGATTTAGTTGTTTGGTTTATAATTTATTGTATATTTGCAACCTTAAAATTTTTAACTAAACTCATTGTTATGTACGCAATCGTAGAGATAGCAGGGCAACAATTCAAAGTAAGCAAAGACCAAAAGGTTTATGTTCACCGTTTAGCTTCAGAAGAAGGTTCGAAAGTTTCTTTCGATAAAGTTCTTTTGTTAGATGACAACGGAAACGTAACTTTAGGCGCCCCAGCTGTAGAAGGTGCTTCAGTAGAAGCCAAAGTGTTACAACACTTAAAAGGTGATAAAGTAATTGTCTTCAAAAAGAAAAGAAGAAAAGGTTACAAAAAGAAAAACGGTCACAGACAATCATTTACTCAAATTTTAATTGAGGGAATTGTAGCTGTTGCAGCTAAGAAAAAAGCGGCTAAAAAAGAAGTAGAGGTTGAAGCAACCGAAGCAACTGAAGAAGTTAAGCCAAAAGCTAAAGCAACTCGTAAACCAAAAACGGAAGAATAACATTTAAAATATAACATCATGGCTCACAAGAAAGGTGTCGGTAGTTCGAAGAATGGTAGAGAATCAGAATCGAAACGTTTAGGCGTAAAGATTTATGGTGGACAAGCTGCTATTGCTGGAAACATCATTGTTAGACAAAGAGGTTCGAAGCACAACCCAGGTGAAAATGTTTACATGGGAAAAGATCATACGTTACATGCTAAAGTTGATGGAGTTGTAAAATTCCAGAAAAAAGCAGAGAACAAATCGTTTGTATCGGTTGTTCCATTTGAAGCGTAATACTTTTTTACTACATACAAAAACCTCTCATTTTTTGAGAGGTTTTTTTGTTTTCAATCCTAAAATAAATGCATTTAGTTTTGCAATATTGAACGAAAGCGTTATATTTGCACTCCAATTATCGCGGGTATGGTGAAATTGGTAGACACGCCAGACTTAGGATCTGGTGCCGCAAGGTGTGAAGGTTCGAGTCCTTTTACCCGCACTTCAAAAGCTCTTTATCGAAATGATTTAGAGCTTTTTGCATTTCAATATAAAATCAAATTATTTTGAATGTTTTGTTTATAAAATCCAAAAATCACCTTAAATTATGTTTGAATGTTTTAAGAAGTATAACTACTTTTGCATCTCAAACAACACAACATAATGAACACAACAAAAAAAATTGCTTCGGCTTTAATTTCTGTATTTGATAAAACCGGATTAGAGCCTATTGTTCAATCTTTGCATCAAGACAACGTAACCATTTATTCAACAGGTGGGACAGAAACTTTTATAAAAAATCTAGGCATTCCTGTCGTAGCTGTCGAAGATATTACTGCTTTTCCTGAAATATTAGGTGGAAGAGTAAAAACGTTACACCCTAAAATTTTTGGGGGAATATTAAATCGTCAAGATCATTCAGGCGATGTGCAACAAATGCAAGAGTTTAACATTCCTCAAATTGATGTAGTAATTGTAGATTTATATCCTTTTGAAAAAACTGTAGCTTCAGGAGCCGACGAATCAGATATTATTGAGAAAATAGATATTGGTGGTATTTCATTAATTCGAGCGGCTGCAAAAAACTTTAAAGACACGGTTATTGTGCCTTCAGTAGAAGAATACGCGCTTTTTTTAGATTTTTATACTGAAAATAACGGAGCAACAACACTTGAAAACCGACGATTATTGGCTACAAAAGCATTTCACGTTTCTTCGCATTATGATGCTGCGATATTTAATTATTTCAACACAGATGAAACATATTTAAAAACAAGTGTAGCAAATGGACAAATTCTTCGTTATGGCGAAAATCCACATCAAAAAGGGTTGTTTTTTGGCGATTTTGACCAAATGTTTACTAAAGTTCACGGAAAAGAATTGTCGTATAACAATTTATTAGATGTTGATGCAGCTGTAAATTTAATGAATGAATTTAAAGGTGATGATCCTACATTTGCCATATTAAAACACAATAATGCCTGTGGATTAGCTTCGCGTAGCACCATGAAAGAAGCTTATTTGGATGCGTTAGCTGCAGATCCTACCTCTGCTTTTGGAGGTGTCTTAATTGCAAATGACACTATTGATTTGGGGACAGCAGAGGAAATAAATAAATTATTTTGTGAAGTCGTGATCGCGCCTGCTTATGCACAAGAAGCTATCGATTTGTTAGAAGAAAAAAAGAACCGAATTATTTTAATTTTAAATGATGTTGCATTGCCTCAAAAGAATGTACGTACCTGTTTGAATGGGATATTGGTGCAAGATAAAGATAATGTAACGGATTCAAAAGCGCATTTAAAAACGGTTACCACCTTGACGCCTTCAACAGCCGAAATTGACGATTTATTGTTTGCGTCTAAAATATGCAAACACACGAAGTCTAATACCATTGTTTTTGCTAAAAACAAACAACTTTGCGCATCGGGAACGGGTCAAACCTCACGTGTAGATGCCTTAAAACAAGCCATTGAAAAGGCTACTTCTTTTGAATTTGATTTAACCGGAGCTGTGATGGCTAGTGATGCATTTTTTCCATTTCCTGATTGTGTTGAAATTGCAAACAAGGCTGGAATTACGGCAGTAATTCAGCCGGGAGGGTCCATAAAAGATGAATTGAGTATTCAGTATTGCAACGATAACAATATGGCCATGGTGTTTACCGGAATCCGTCATTTTAAACATTAATTTTACATTTTATTCTATAATTTTAAAACGCATTAAAAATAATTTTTTTAATGCGTTTTAATTTGAAATTATTCCAGATTATTTTCATAGTTTTGCTAGTTGTATACAATTAAACAAAAAAACGTTAAACCCTTTATAAAACTATGGGATTTTTTGATTTCATGACCGAGGATATCGCAATCGACCTTGGTACCGCTAACACTCTTATCATCCATAACGACAAAGTTGTTATCGATAGTCCGTCAATTGTTGCTCGTGATCGTGTAACAGGTAAAATCATTGCCGTAGGAAAAGAGGCTAATATGATGCAAGGGAAGACGCATGAAAATATTAAGACGATTCGTCCGCTAAAAGATGGAGTTATCGCTGATTTTGATGCTTCTGAACAGATGATCAAAATGTTTATCAAAAGTATTCCTGCTTTAAAGAAAAAGTTTTTCACACCTGCACTTCGCATGGTCATTTGTATTCCATCGGGTATTACCGAAGTGGAAATGCGTGCGGTAAAAGAATCAGCAGAACGCGTGAATGGTAAAGAAGTATATTTAATTCATGAACCTATGGCAGCAGCTATTGGTATCGGAGTGGATATCATGCAGCCTAAAGGAAACATGATTGTGGATATCGGAGGGGGAACTACAGAAATTGCTGTAATTGCCTTGGGAGGAATCGTATGTGACAAATCTGTTAAAATTGCAGGGGACGTTTTTACGAACGACATCATCTATTACATGAGAACCCAACACAATTTATTTGTGGGAGAAACTACAGCTGAAAAAATTAAAATTCAAATTGGAGCAGCTATTGAAGATTTAGACAATGCGCCTGAAGATATGTCGGTTCAAGGTAGAGACTTACTTACCGGAAAGCCAAAACAAGTAGATGTTTCTTACAGAGAAATTGCAAAAGCATTAGACAAATCAATTCAACGAATTGAAGATGCTGTAATGGAAACATTATCGCAAACACCTCCAGAGTTAGCGGCCGATATTTATAATACCGGAATTTATCTAGCTGGCGGTGGATCTATGTTACGTGGTTTGGATAAAAGAATTTCTTTGAAAACAGATTTACCGGTTTACATTGCTGAAGACCCATTAAGAGCTGTTGTTCGAGGTACCGGAATGGCATTAAAAAATATCAATAAGTATAAAGGAATTCTGATTAAATAACAAAATAGTCCATGCAGCAAATAATTAATTTTATCATAAAAAACAGCTATCGATTGCTGTTTTTGCTGCTTTTGGCCCTATCACTTACGCTTACAATTACCTCACATACCTATCATCGAAGCGAATACATCAATTCGGCAAATAGAATAACGGGTTCGGTATACACAAAAATTAATGATGTTAATGAATATTTAAGTCTTAAAGAAAAAAATAAAGAATTAGCTTCAGAAAATGCTTTGTTGAAAGAAATGTTATTCAACAAAAAAGACACCCTTATTGCTGCTAAAACGCTTTTTAGAAACGACCTTAATAATTTTAATGTGGTAGTGGGTAAAGTGGTAAAAAATTCATTTAACGCTAGAGAAAATTATATTACGATCAATGCAGGAAAAAGCCTAGGTATCAAAACAGATATGGGTGTAATAAACGACAAAGGAATTGTGGGTATCGTGGAAAAAACATCGCCAGATTTCGCAACCATTCAAAGTGTATTAAATATTAAGTCGAAAATCAATGCGAAGATCAAGAATTCAGATCATTTTGGGTCATTGGTTTGGGACGGAAAGAATGTAGGATTTGCCCAGTTGATTGATGTGCCACGATTGGCATCACTTCGCAAAGGAGATTCAATAGTTACAGGCGGTAATTCAGATATTTTTCCAGAAAATATTCCTGTGGGAAAAATCGATAAAATTTTTATCGATCGAAAAACAAATTACTATACGATTAATGTTCGTCTCTTCAACGATATGACAGCCATAGGATATGTATACATCATTGAAAACAAAAAGAAAAAACAAAAACAAGATTTAGAAACCATTACCACAGCGCCTAAAAAATAAGTGAACAACAGTCTATTAAATAGCATTCGATTTATTGTATTTTTATCCTTACAGGTATTGATATTTAACAACATCAATTTGTTTGGATACATCAATCCGTATCCCTATATTCTATTTATTATTTTATATCCGGTGAACAGTAATAAGAGCGTATTGTTGTTAGGAAGTTTTTTCTTAGGTTTGTTCTTAGACATGTTTTGTAATTCAGGCGGAATTCATACAACGGCTGCCATAACTTTAGCTTATTTGCGCCCTACTTTGTTTAAATTTTCATTTGGATTAAGTTATGAATATCAAACCGTAAAGATTGCCGATAAGATGTCGCCTGAGCGAATTACTCTTTTGCTCTTAGCAATTGTTGTACACCATTTCATTGTATTCTATTTGGAATATTTTAGACTCGGATTGATCTTTACCATTTTAACGCGTACTCTTGCAAGTACCTTATTTACTTTTACCATTTGTTTATTAATAGTTTACTTAATTAAGCCGAACAGACGATGAGAAAAATTGCGTTGCCCGCTGTAATAATTATTACTTCCGTTATTTTTATTATGCGCATTTTCTATTTGCAAGTAATTGATGACTCTCTAAAATTAAAATCTGAAAATAATGCCATAAAAAAGATTTTTGATTTTCCAGAACGAGGCTATATTTATGATCGGAATGGGAAACTTTTGGTAGCAAACCAACCTTCCTATGATATCATGGTGGTCCCTAGAGAGATCAAAAATATTGACACCCTCGAATTTTGTAAATTATTGCACATATCTAAAGCCGATTTTATCCGTAAGGTTAATAAAGCCAGAGTATATAGCCCAATGCTTCCCTCGGTTTTTTTGGCCCAATTGAACAAGGCTGAATATGCTGCCTTTCAGGAAAAGGAACGAAAATTTGAAGGATTTTATTCCCAAAAAAGATCCTTGCGCGATTATCAAGTGAAAGATGGCGCCAATATATTCGGATTCATCACCCAAGTAAACGATGCCATTTTGGAAAAAAATGAATATTACAACAGTGGTGATTTGATTGGAAAACAGGGAGTAGAGCAAGAATATGAGGAAATTCTTCGCGGAATAAAAGGGGTGAAATATTTACTGCGAGACAAACACAATAAAATTATTGGTCCCTATAAAGACGGAGAATTTGACACCATTTCCCAACAAGGTAAAGATTTAACGTTAACTATCGACCATGAAATACAAAAATATGGCACCGATTTGATGATCAATAAACGTGGAGGGATCGTCGCTATAGAACCTAAAACGGGCGAAATATTAGCTTTGGTTTCGGCACCTACATTTGATCCGGCCATGTTAGTTGGTAGACAGCGTTCTAAAAACTATACGGCTTTATATAACGATTCGATTTCAAAACCCCTATACGATCGTGGACTCCAAGCGACCTATCCACCTGGTTCACCTTTTAAAATTATTACCGGACTTATTGGTTTACATGAAGGGGTGATAGATGAGCAAAGTGTTTTTTATTGTAATCATGGAGCAAATTTTGGACGATTCATGGGCTGTCACTGTGGATTGCACGATTTGCAATTGAACAATGGAATCTATAAATCGTGTAATTCTTATTTTGGCAATACCTATAAACGCACTATAGAAAAGTATAAGAATTCTTATTACAGTGTTGACAACTGGTCAAGACATGTGAAAAGTTTTGGTTTGGGACAGTATTTAGGAACCGATATGCCCATAGGTGCAAAAGGGCTCGTTCCTACTTCAAAAATGTATAAAAAAATGTACAAAGGTGCGCCTATTCGCAGCTCATATATTATATCTAATGCTATAGGTCAAGGAGAAATCTTAACATCACCCATGCAATTGGCAAATATGATGGCAACTGTAGCCAATAGAGGCTATTATTATACGCCACACATTGTAAAAAACATTAAGAATCAAAAACTGGATAAAAAGTTTACGACCCGTCATTATACTACCATCGATAAACGCTATTTTGAACCGGTTATTCAAGGATTAGAAGACGTTTATAATTTTGGTACAGCCTCTGGATTTAGAGTGGAAGGGATCAAAATATGTGGAAAAACCGGAACCGCAGAAAATAAAATTAGAGTAAGAGGTAAGACCTACCAATTGAAAGATCATTCTATTTTTGTGGCGTTTGCACCAAGAGATAATCCTAAAATTGCTATTGCTGTATTTATTGAGAATTCTGGATATGGCGCAACTTGGGCCGGTCCTATTGCTACATTAATGATTGAAAAATACATCAACGGAAAAATTTCTCGTACCGATTTAGAAGAACGTATGCTTAAAGGAAGTTTGGCTCCTGAGTATAATAAAATTGAGAATATAATTTACCAGCGTTTCCCAGACCGATCAACGACAGATGATGAGGCACTTTCAAACGTAGATTCGCAAGTAGGAGAAGCTAAAAAAGAAGAAGAAAACGACTAAAATGAAAAATCAACGCGTAGGATCAAGTATCGATTGGATTACTATTTTACTGTATGCGGTTTTAGTAATCATGGGTTGGATGACCATTTATTCGGCTTCACTACCCATTGAAGAAACTTCACTTTTTGATCTTTCTCAAATTTATGGACGCCAAATGCTTTTTATAGGATTAACGATACCTATTATTTTCATCATATTATTTACCGATGCAAAGTTGTTTGAACGTTTTGCATTTGTTTTTTATGGCGTAGGTATTATCTTGTTATTGGGTTTGTTTGCCTTTGGTAAAACCATTAAAGGACAAACCAATTGGTATCAATTTGGGGGCTTTGGATTTCAACCTTCCGAATTTGTCAAAACTGCGACTGCTTTATTATTGGCAAAATATTTAAGTTATTCGCAAATCAATTTGAAGTTTACAAAGCACCAGTTCATTGGATTAGCCATCATTGGATTGCCCATTTTTCTAATCTTGCTGCAACCCGATGCGGGAAGTGCGATGATTTTTATCTCATTAATTTTTGTGCTGAACCGAGAAGGTCTTCCTAGTTGGTATTTTATTTCGGGAATAGTTGCCATTGTTGTATTCTTCTTGTCCTTAGTAATAGCTCCCATATATTTGATCGTCATTATTTTGATTATCATGATTGCGCATTATATTTTCAACCGTAAAATAACTAGAAATCCCGTTGTATACGGATTGGTTTATTTGGCAATTGTCGCGTTTTCGTTTTCGGTTAGTTTTGTTTACAACAATGTATTAGAACCCCACCAAAAGGATCGGATCAATGTGTTAATTGGTGATGATGTGGACATGAAGAAAGAAGGGTACAACTTAGACCAATCTATGATTGCTATAGGTTCGGGCGGATTTTTTGGCAAAGGATATCTTGAAGGTACTCAAACCAAAGGAGGTTTTGTGCCAGAACAGCATACCGATTATATTTTTACAACTGTTGGAGAGGAATGGGGATTTATAGGATCTACTTTTGTAATTGCCTTGTTTGTTGCCTTATTTCTTAGAATCATTTATTTGGCCGAAAATCAAAAAACAAAATTTAGCCGCATCTACGGTTATTGTGTTGCTACTTATTTGTTCATGCACTTTTTTGTAAATATTGCCATGTTAATTAAGTTGTTTCCAACTATCGGCGTTCCCTTGCCTTTTTTCTCTTATGGAGGTTCAAGTCTATGGGCTTTTACCATTTTGTTATTCCTCTTCATTAAATTAGATGCTAACAAAGTAAATGAATGGTAATCATATGAAGCATAAGTTATACTAAAAAACCTCAACTAATGTTGAGGTTTTTTAGTATAGTCTAGTTGATGCTAAATTTTTTGGGCAATCCTTTTCCGTTTTGACTTGCCTTAATTTCAGCAATCACATTTAACGTTTCTTCAATGTAAAGGTCTTTTTGCAAATCTTCATGCCAACGTTCTCTCTTTTGTTTTAATAAGCTGTCTTTTTCAAATAGTACCACTTCATAGGGTAGTGAATTAAATTTAAGTTTATTGTTGTAATCTGAAAGAACTTTAAACTTTTTAATTTTTGCATCCGACTGTGCAATTTCTTTTTTAAATTGATTTAAATTCAAGCTAAATGTGTTTTCGTCTTTGCGGTCAAAAATCCATTTCGCATTTTCGTCTATCAATTTAAAGTAGGAATTTGTAGCAATTCTTTTCTTACTATTGGCAATAATTTGATCATAATTAATCGGTAATGGTTCGTATTTCGCAGGCGCAATTTTATCCCAAGGCAGCGCACTTTCTTCATCACGTTCCCCCATATCTAAATACGAATAACGATCAGGAAAAACTATGTCGCTCATTACGCCTTCTCGTTGCGTAGAACCGCCATTAATTCTATAAAATTTTTGAATGGTCGTTTTTAAAGCCCCCAAATCACCATAAGAATTTCCTCTGATAAATTGATTCAAGTCGATAACATTTTGTACGGTTCCTTTTCCGTAGGAATGTTTACTACCCACCACAATCCCTCTTTTGTAATCTTGTATGGCTGCTGCAAAAATCTCAGAAGCGGAAGCAGAAAAGTTATTAATCATAACTACTAACGGACCATCATATTGTACTTTTTTATCAGGATCGGGTAAAATTTCAGGGCTTCTATCCGGTGCTTTTACTTGTACCACAGGACCTTCAGGAATAAATAAACCTACCATTTTAACAACCGTTTCTAGAGACCCACCACCGTTATCACGCAAATCCATTACTAGACCGTCGATATTTTCCGCTTTCAAACGTTCAATTTCAAGGGCGACATCTTTATAGGCATCTCTGTTTTCTTTGTTTTCAAATTTTATATAGAATTTTGGTAAATAAATAATACCAAAACGTTTTCCGTCTTTTTCTACGATAGATGATTTTGCAAATGTTTCTTCGGTCTCCACTTCATCTCTAATGATTGAAATGACTTTGATTGAACCATCTACTTTTTTAACGGTTAACCGTACTTCTGTTCCTTTAGGACCTTTTATTTTTTTAACTACATCGTCTAGACGCATTCCAGCTACATCAATAGGTTCTTCTTTTCCCTGAGCAACTTTTAAAATTAAATCACCTGCTTCTAATTCTTTTCCTTTCCATGCAGGTCCACCCGAAATCAATTCTGAAATCTCAACCGCGTCATTTTTCTTTTGTAAACGTGCGCCAATACCTTCAAAAGTTCCGCTCATGCTAACATCAAATTTTTCCTTATCTTCTGGAGAGAAATAAAACGTGTGGGGATCAAAACGTTCCACTATAGCATTCAAATAAATTGAAAACCAGTCGTTTCGTGTCAATTCTTTTTGAATAAAATCAAAATATTCATCCAACGATTTTAAATTGTTTTCACGTACTTCTTTTTCAATTTTTTCAAGGGATTTGACAGTATAAGCTGCATCTTTTGCTTTTTTGTCTTCTTCTAATTTTTGTTTGTCGGTTATAGATGATAAAGCTTGCAACTTGAGTTGTTTGCGCCAACGATCCATCAATTCTTTTTTACTTTTTGCATAGGGCAATTTTTCATAATCAACATTGATGTTTTCATTGGAGGTGAAGTCAAACGGACTCGCAAGTACTTGTTCATAAATGTCTCTAGATTCTTGCATTCTTTGTAATAATCGGCTATTGGTCAGATTAAAGAATGTTAAATCCTTGCGTTTAATCATATCGTCTATTTGCAATTCAAATTTGCTAAATTCTTCGATATCACTTTGCAAGAAAAAGCGTTTAGTTGGATCGATTCCCTCTAAATATTTCGCATACACTTTTTTAGAAAATGCATCGTCAATAGCAACAGGGCTGTAATGTCCCCGTTCAAGTACCATCGTTAAAAGTTCTAATAATAATTTATCTTTTTCAGGATCTGCTTTTTTTTCGGTAGGAATAAAACCCCACAATATTGCTGATAATGCAGTGATCACTAAAATAACCTTATAATTTCTCTTCATAAATTCCACGATACGTTTCATTAAAAAATTTTCAACTAAAGTACACAAAAAACCATACCATTAAAAAGCAATCTTAGATAAATTTTTGTTAAAGTGCTATTTTTTTTACCTCAAGAAAAGGGTTTACACATAAATTAATTAATTTAGCAAAAAACAAATTATGGCCAAACCACTTATTCTAGTTACAAACGACGACGGAATTGTTGCCCCAGGAATTAGGGCCTTAATTGCTGTAATGAAAGAAATTGGAGATGTGGTTGTTGTGGCGCCAGATAGCCCTCAAAGCGCTATGGGTCACGCCATAACCATTAACAACACGCTTAAATTGGAGCGTGTACACTTAGACAATGAAATTGGTCAAGAGTACAGTTGTAGTGGTACACCTGTAGATTGTGTAAAAATAGCCGTCAATGAAGTATTAAAACGCAAACCCGATTTATGTGTTTCGGGGATAAATCATGGATCGAATTCTTCTATTAATGTGATTTATTCGGGTACGATGAGTGCGGCGGTTGAAGCCGGCATTGAAGATATTCCTGCCATCGGATTTTCATTGTTAGATTATAGTTGGGACGCCGATTTTGAACCCATAAAAAAACACATTAAACAAATCACCCTTGAAGTATTGGATAAAGGCTTGCCAGAAGGAGTAGTTTTGAATGTTAATTTTCCAAAACTGGCACAAGAGGCAATTAAAGGAATAAAAATTTGTCGCCAAGCAAAAGCCATGTGGCAAGAAGAGTTTGATAAACGAACCAATCCACAAGGAAAAGAATATTATTGGTTAACGGGTAAATTTGTCAACCAAGATAAAGGAACAGATACTGATGAATGGGCGTTAGCAAATGGTTACATTTCGATAGTACCCGTGCAGTTTGATTTAACCGCTCATCACGCCATTCAGTCTTTGAATGCTTGGGATTTATAATAATAAAGGCATGAAATATTATATCATTGCAGGAGAAGCTTCGGGAGATTTACATGGCTCAAACCTAATGAAAGCTTTGTACGTGAAAGATACGTCGGCTGAAATTCGATTTTGGGGCGGCGATTTGATGGAACAGGCTGGGGGTACCATAGTAAAGCATTATCGCGAATTGGCCTTTATGGGTTTTGTCGAAGTACTCCTGAATTTAAAAACCATTTTGAAAAACATCGCCGTTTGTAAAGAGGATATCGTTCAATTTCAACCGGATGTACTAATTTTTATTGACTATCCCGGATTTAATATGCGCATTGCGAAATGGGCAAAAGAGCGAAGTATTCCCACACATTATTACATTTCGCCTCAAATTTGGGCTTGGAAAGAAAGCCGAATTGCGGCAATAAAACGCGATATAGATGCGATGTATGTCATTCTTCCTTTTGAGAAAGATTTTTACGAAAAAAAGCATCATTTTCCGGTTCATTTTGTGGGACATCCTCTTATAGATGCCATTGAGAGTAGAACCGAAGTTTCTGATAAAATTTTTAGACATGAAAATCAGTTAACAGAAAAACCAATTATTGCGCTTTTACCTGGAAGTAGAAAGCAAGAAATATCTAAAATGCTTTCTATTATGCTTTCAGTAGTGGATGATTTTCCAGAGTATCAATTTGTGATTGCGGGTGCTCCAAGTCAAGAATATGAATTTTACAAAACATTTTTAACCAACGAAAACGTAAGGTTTATTTCCAACAAGACCTATGATTTGCTGAGCCATTCCCATGCAGCATTAGTGACATCTGGCACGGCTACTTTGGAGACCGCTTTGTTCAATGTACCTGAAGTAGTGTGTTACAAAGGCAGTTGGATTTCGTATCAAATTGCAAAACGAATCATTACTTTAAAATATATTTCATTAGTTAATTTGATAATGGATGAAGAAGTGGTCAAAGAATTGATTCAGGAAAATTTGACTACAGCCCAATTAAAATTGGAACTCCATAACATTTTAAATCTTGAAAATCGAAAAAAACTGGCAGCTACTTATGCCCTTTTGAAGCAAAATTTAGGTGGTGAAGGCGCCAGCTTGAAAACCGCAACCTTAATCGTAAATTCACAAAGTATGCACTAAATATTCACTAAATTCCCCCTACGTATTGAATCCCCTAAAATTCCCCTTAATCGGCATTACGCTGTCTTTTATGTTGGGCATTATTGCCCAAGAAATTGGCTGTTTAGCATTACCAACAATTGCTTTCGGGTTCTGTGTTTGCGCCATCCTATTTGCTTTTTTGTTTCTAAAAAATCAGCGAAAATTGATGCCTTCTATCGGTTTTGGTATGGCAACCTATTTCCTTTCCGTTTCTTTAGGGATGCTAACATTTTACGTGCATTTAGATTGCAATTACAATAACCATTACAGCAATCAAAACCTTTCAGCTACAAATACAATCAATGGAATTATTCAATCTGATGTCAAGCCAAATGCTCGATATGCGAAGTATTTTCTGAACATTCAATCCGTCAATCAAAAAAATGCATCGGGACGCTTATTGTTGTATGTGGCCAAAACAGCAAATATAGCTTTGCCCATTGGCACCGAAGTCGAGTTGAGGGCCACCACGCTATATCCCATCCCCAAAGCCTATAATCCGTATCAATTTGATTATGCCAATTATTTAGAAAAACAGAATATTTGGCATCAAGTCTACCTTCAAAAAAACGATATACAAGTGGTGCGATTGCATCGAAATAGCGGGTATTATTTGGAACGATTGCGTAATTCGTTGCGTCAAAGTTTTGATTTGCATGCCTTTGATTCCAAAACAAAGGCCTTAATTGATGCATTGCTTTTAGGCCAGCGTGTAGCACTCGATAAGGAAACCCTTGCGGATTATACGAATGCGGGTGTGATTCATGTGTTAGCGATTTCTGGTTTGCATATTTCGGTTTTGTATTTCTTTTTGATTTTTATTTTGCGCCCCTTGCGAAGTTTTCGATTTGGGAAAATACTGGAGCTCCTGCTCGTTCTCTTGGTTTTGTGGTTGTTTGCCCTATTAACTGGGCTTCCCCCATCGGTAACTCGAGCAGTCACCTTGTTTAGTTTTATGAGTGTAGGCACTTATTTTAATCGGTCTAAATCGCTTTACAATGCGATGGCAGTTTCGGCACTTCTTATATTGGTATTTTCTCCCAATACGTTATTTGATATTGGTTTCCAGTTGAGTTACGCAGCTGTATTGTCTATAGTACTGTTACAGCCTTTTTATAAAATTGTTCCAGTCATACAAAATAAAATAGTACGTTATTTTATGGATATGATTTGTGTTTCAATGGCCGCTCAAATAGGTGTATTGCCTTTGTGTTTGTATTATTTTAATCAATTTCCAGTCTTGTTTTTGTTGGCCAATATAGTCATTATACCGCTTTCTAGTTTTGTGTTACTATACGGAATCATACTTTTAGGCCTTAATTTTATGGTTCCTTCAGTTGCTTTGTATTTAGGAAAGCCCTTGGCTTTTTCAATTCAATATATGAATTCCTACATTCATTGGATAGCGCAGTTTAAATGGGGTGTCATTAGTAATATTTCCTTTTCTGGAGTAATGGTGGCGATGCTTTATTTTCTAATTTTTTCACTAATTTATGGGTTGTATTCTAAAAAAAGCAAAGCTATTATTTATATTGTGATTTCTATTTTTCTTTTTCAATGGAGTTATCTCGTGGTCAAGTGGAATGAAAACGAGTCTTCGGAATGTATTATTTTTAATGAAAAACACACCCTAATTGCGATCAAAAGTAAAAATACAGTCATTGCATATACCGATGTGCCAGAAGTGCATCAAGGAACTTTACAGCATTATTTGAGAGGTACTTTTTCGGATACTTTACAGGTTTTTCCTCTGCAAAATGTATTGTCGTTTCATCAAAAAAGAATCTTAGTTATTGATCGTGTGGGCATCTATAAAACCAAATTAAAACCCAGTGTAGTTATATTAACTCAAAATCCAAAAATCAATTTAGACCGCCTGATTAATGTAGCGCAGCCTAAGTTAATTATAGCGGATAAATCGAGTTATAAAAAGAATATTCGAGCATGGGGAGCCACCTGTGAAAAAGCAAAAATCCCTTTCCATGCCATAGCCGAAAAGGGATTTTATCGATTGAAATAATTTATTTCTTTTTGATAATTTGGTTAGCGCCGTCGATCCAAATTTCTGGACCACCTGCAACATAGCCCGTGCTTCCTAGCGCGTTTAAATTTACTTTTCCATCCGTTGTTTTGGCGGAACTCACAAACCAAACCGTTGGATAGCCTCTTACCTGTAATTGTTGTTGGAGTTGTGCATTTTGTATTTTAACTGCTTCTGTTTGTTCATTTTTTCTTGGAAAATCCAATTCTACCAACACTACATTTTCTTTAGCCCATTTTACAAAACCGGGCGTTTTGAAAACTTCTTTTTGCAAACGGATGCACCATCCACACCAGTCGGAACCGGTAAAAAATAAAAATAAAGGTTTGTTTTCTTTGATTGAAATATCGGTAGCTTTTGTTAAATCGGTATGCCAAGTCAATTCTTCTTGCGCTTGCAATGACATCGTTGTTAAAGTTAAAAAAGCGATAACTAAAATCTTTTTCATTTTTTAAATTTTATAGGACAAAAATAATCAATTTGAATGCCAAAAAGTATTACTTACTTAACTTCTTGCATTAATTTTTTTATCAAGGGCGAAATAACTATAAGTATAATACCTAAAATAAGTGCATAAATTGCTAGCTGTTTGTAACCTTCAGCGTATAAAACAAGTTTCTCTAAGTTAGAAGCATTTTCAGAAGCCTCAGCAATATTTGCACCTAAAATACCAGCAAAATATTGCCCATAAGCACTGGCTAAAAACCACATTCCCATCATCACCGCTTGCGTTTTTTGGGGTGATAATTTAGTCATAGCACTCATTCCAATAGGAGACAAACACAATTCACCAAAAGTGATGACCAACCAGCCTAAAGTAAAGATGCCTAGGGAAGTTTTACCATTCAAATCGGCAAAAAATTGGGTGTAGTAAAAAACCCAAAATCCACCCGCTAAAAACAGAAATGCGAGTCCAAATTTGATGATGGTATTGGGTTCTATTTTTTTCTTGGCCATCCATAACCAAACCAAACCAACTAAGGCCGCAAACCCAATTACAAATAATGAATTAGCCGAATTGTTGACGCCATTCGGACTCAATTCGACTCCCGCTATGGTATTGTTTAGATTATTCGCTGCAAATAGACTCAAGGATCCACCACTTTGTTCAAAAAAGGCCCAAAAGAAAATAGAGAAGATGATAAACACAAGCGCAGCAAGTAGTTTTTTATTTTCTACACTTGAAAAATTCTTCATTTCGTACAATAAATACAAAATGGAAGCCGGACCAATAATCATCATGAAATAATCGGTATACTTTGTATTGGCAACCATAATAATGATTATAGGAATTACGAGTAAAGAACCTAAATAAGTGGCTATTTCTAATATTTTTCGTTTAGAACTTGCTACTTCTTGTAAAGGTGAAAGCCCAATGGTACTTAATGTTTTTTGTGTTTGCGTAAATGTTAGCAAACTAACAATCATGACTAGTGCTGCAAAACCAAATCCTACATTCCATCTCAAGTTTTCTGGCACTAGGGATTGCCACATGGATCCTTCGGCAACGGCAATACAAATATACCCTCCAATTAATGCGCCTAGATTTACGCCCATATAGAAAAAAGAAAAACCGGCATCCCTACGTGGGTCGCCATCTTGATACAATTGCCCTACCATAGACGAAATATTAGGTTTAAAAAATCCGGTGCCAACAATTGTAAAACTGATTCCGATAAAGAACAAATTTTTTGGATCAATGGCCAAAATAATACTCCCTAGTATCATCAACAAGCCTCCCCAAAATAAGGATTTGCGTAACCCCAAAATTTTATCGGCAAACAATCCCCCTATAAATGTGAAGGCATACACCCATGCCTGCGTAGCGCCATATTGTAAGTTTGCTGTTTTTTCATCCATCGCTAAATGATTCACCATAAAAACGACTAACATGCCGCGCATTCCGTAAAAACAGAAACGTTCCCACATTTCACTGAAGAACAAATACCATAACTGTTTCGGGTATTTTCCTTTAAAATTCTGAATTTCTTGTAGTGTTTGCATCTTAATGTATTCCTTTTTCTTGCATTACTTTATTCAATTGTTTCAACAAAACAAACATCAACATGGTAGCGAATAATAACAATCCGAAATTAATCCAAAAGAAGTCTTGTTTGTTATCGTAGGTATCCCAAAGACTGGCCAACACCCCACTTAATTTATTTCCAATAGATGTGGCTAAAAACCATCCTCCCATCATTAACGACGTAATGTTTGTAGGACTCAATTTGGAAACTACAGATAGTCCCATGGGACTCAAAAATAATTCACCAATAGTGATGACCCCGTAATTCGCTACTAACCACCACACGCTTACCTTTTCGCTTCCATTGGCTCCCATATTCACTGCGGCAACCATTACTAAAACGGATAAAGCAGAAATGAGTAATCCAAAAGCAATTTTTGTTGGGGTTGAAGGTTCTTTCTTTCTCCCCCTTAAAAACGTAAAGAAAGCTACAACTAATGGTGTTAAAATAATGACCCAACCGGGATTGATAGACTGACTTAAATTGGTGGCCCAAAGCGACACTTTAGAACCTTCTTCGGGTAATTTTTCTTTAGCGACATTTCTAAAATAAACCGGGTAATCGACTGTTTTTTGAACTTCGCCGTCTATTTTTTGAATGCGAAAACTGGCATCGTATAATTCGACAGTATCTTTTTTGTATTCGACTTCTTTGGCTAATTTTAATCCGTTGAAAACAGTTTGAGTCGAACCAGTTATTTCTCTATCGGTATAACGATCTGCCCAAGTTGTAAGTGCGGAACCATTTAATTTAAATACAGCCCAAAACAAAATAACTACAGCAAAAATAGTTAATAAAGCACCAATAGGTCTTTTGTCTTCAACTTTTGCTTTGAAATATAAACTGCCATAGAAGAAGATCACGGGGATACACGCAAAAATAAAGGCATCCGTACTGTCCGAACCGAAAATATAGCCACTTGGATTTGCTTCTGAAGTAATCCCTTTTATCAACCAACCAATAACACCAAATAGTGCAGAGGGCAACAAAATAAAAAGTACAATTTTATAGAAAGGCATATCGCCAGGTTGTACTCCCTTTTTCTCGGTTTGAGTACCGTAATGTTTGGTGCCTAGAATGAAAACGAGTACTCCAATAAACATTCCGATTCCGGCTGCCATAAACGCATATTGCCAACCCAATAAAATTTGCAATGCCGCCCCAAAGAAATTACAAATGAATGCACCAACATTGATTCCCATGTAGAAAATATTGTAGCCTTCGTCTTTTTTTTCTTTGTATTTATCTTCTGAATAAAAGTTACCTAACAGCGTAGAAATATTAGGTTTGAAGAAACCATTACCAACAATTACAAGGGTCATCGCAATGTATAACATTGTAATATCATGAATTCCCATCATAAAATACCCGGCTCCCATCATGATACCCCCAATAACTATGGATTTTTTATACCCCCAATAACGATCGGCAATAAGCCCACCAATAAAAGGAGTTAAGAAAACTAGAGCAATAAAGGTTCCGTACAAATCGGATGCTTCTTTCTCGCTCATGGCAAATCCGGCTTCAACATCTTTAAGATATAAGGTAAAAATACCGATCATTAAATAGTATCCGAAACGTTCCCACATTTCAGATAAAAACAAATAAGGCAGTGCTTTAGGATGACTTTTCCACATAATGTATTGTATTAAAAAAACAAACCTACAAGGGTTTCTTGTAGGTTTGAAAGATATAAAAAATATTTTAATTTGTTTAGCTTAATCCGTTCATCATTTTCTTAAGTCTTGGAGACAAAAGGGCTAAGATGATTGCCGCTATACCACACAAAATTACAAATACCATAAAGAATTCATACAAATTATGAATCTCAAATCCGGCAAATGATGTGTACTCAATTGGTAATTGTTCTTTTTCAAATAAAGCTATTTGCTCTGCGGTCAATGTAACTTTTTTATCCAATACATCTTGAAGATTTACACCTAAAGTTTCAGCTTTTTGAAATTTATCACCTGTTGCTGGAATAATTGCTCCTAATGAACCCGCTAAAGCATAACCTGCTGCATTTGAGATGAAAAATACACCATACAATAAGGAAGCAAAACGTTTTGGTGCTAATTTACCCACTAATGATAATCCGATTGGAGACAAACATAATTCTCCCATTGTTTGAATTAAGTACAACAGCATCAACCATTTGATAGCTAATAAACCAGAGTTTCCTAAATCTTTAACATTGTGAGCAATGATAAAATAACTCAACGCTATAAAGGCCAATCCAAAAGCTTGTTTTAATGGTGAAACAGGTTCTTTTCCTTTAGCACGTAGTTTATCCCATAGCAAACTAAAAGGAAGTGCTAAGGCAACTACAAAAAGGCCATTGAAAATTTGGACCATTGAAGGCGGCATGTTCCATCCAAAAATATGACGGTCGGTTTGATTATCGGCTATAAAGGTTAAAGAGGATCCCGCTTGTTCAAATGCAGCCCAAAAGAAAATAATAAAGAAGGAAACGATGTAAATTACCCAAATTCGCTGTCTTTCTATATTGTTTTCTGCGGAGCTCATGATCAAATAAGCTAAAGAAATTCCTGCAGCATAAATAAAGGGATAAATGATACCTTTAATCAATTGTCCCATTTCCACGGCTGAGAAGCCAAACTCCCCGACCAAGACGTATCTAAAAATAAAGAACAAAGCAGCAAATAAAACTACAGCAATTCCAATTGCTTTGCTAGTAAATTTAGCTGTTTGTGTTTCACCTTCTTCAAAATCATCGCTTACACTGTTTTTAGGTAAGTCTCCAATTGGTCTACCTTCAGGGGTAACAACGTATTTATTTTTTAAAATAAAAAAGGTAATGGTTCCTATGATCATTGCAATGGAAGCTGCTAAGAAGCCCCATTTGAAAGCAAAAATATCTCTAACACCCGTTTCTGCATCTTTTACATCTCCTACCCAAGGACAAATAAATTGGCCCAAAAAGGCACCAATATTAATCCCCATATAAAAAATAGTAAAAGCGGAATCAAGTTTGCTTTTTTCTTGTTTTGGATACAAACTCCCAACCATCGATGAAATGTTTGGTTTGAAAAATCCGTTACCAAAAATAATGACGAACAAGGCAATCCACATGAATATTTTTGCACTGCTCAAACTTGAGTCAAATGTAGAAGCACTTATAAACAATAAGAATTGACCTATGGCCATTAAGGTTCCACCCAACATGATGCTATAGCGGTTTCCAATATACTTATCGGATATGAACCCGCCCAATAAAGGCGTTAGGTAACACAAAGCCAAAAACCCACCATAAATAATGGCAGCATCAGCCTCTTTGATTAATAACGAATTCACCATAAATAAGGTTAAAATCGCTCGCATTCCGTAGAAATTGAATCGCTCCCACATTTCGGTTCCAAATAAAACCCATAGGCCTTTTGGATGACTTTGTTTTGCTACTACTTCGCTCATAAAAATTAGTTTTAGTTATTGGTTGGTTATAATTTTTCTTTAATGAAATTCGTCATTTTTGTGTACAACTGTAAACGGGTTTTTCCGCCGTAAATTCCGTGGTTTTTGTCGGGATAAATGGCCCAATCAAATTGTTTGTTGGCTTGCACGAGTGCTTCCACCATTTTCATGGTATTTTGAACGTGTACATTATCATCAGCCGTTCCATGAATTAACAAGAAATTACCTTTTAATTTATTTACGTGATTGATGGGAGAGTTATTGTCGTAACCGTTTGCATTTTCTTGCGGTGTTTGCATGTAACGCTCTGTATAAATGCTGTCATAATATCTCCAAGAAGTTACCGGAGCAACTGCAATAGCTGTTTTGAATACATCAGCCCCTTGAAACAAACAGTTAGAGGACATAAAGCCACCATAGCTCCAACCAAAAATTCCAATTCTTGATGGATCAATATAATTGTATTTTCCAAAAACTTTTGCGGCATCAATTTGATCTTCTACTTCATATTTTCCTAGTTCTTTTTGTGTGCATTTTTTGAAGGCTGCCCCTTTGAAACCAGTACCTCTTCCGTCTACACAAGCCACGATGTAACCTTGTTGCGCTAGCATCATGAACCAATAATCATCGGAACCGTTCCAGTCGTTATTTACTTGTTGTGAACCCGGTCCAGAATATTGATACATGAACAATGGATATTTTTTAGTAGCATCAAAGTTTTTCGGTTTGATCATCCAAGCATTCAATTGATGGCCTTTTTCGGTAGTCACAACAAAAAATTCTTTTGGTGTTACGTCATATTTTGCTAATTTTTGTTCTACCCCTTCATTTGAAACAATAGTTTTAATTGGCGCACCTGTTTTGGATTGGTTAAGGGTATAAGTTGGAGCAACCGTTGCACTTGAATGGGTATTGATGAAATATTGAAAGTTCGGGCTAAATGTAGCTGAGTTGGTTCCGGTTTTAGAGGACAATCGTACCTTAGATTTGCCATCAATTTTAATGGCATATACATCTCTGTTGATTGAACCATTTTCTACCGATTGGTAATAAATCATGCCCAATTTTTCATCAAAACCATAGTAGTTAGTTACTTCCCACGATCCTTTGGTAATTTGTTTTTTTAATTTACCAGTTTTGTCGTAATGGTAAATATGATTGAAACCGTCTTTTTCAGAAGTCCAAATAAAGCTGTTGTCTTTTAGGAAGGTTAAATTATCGGTAATATCAATGTAAGCCAAATCTTTTTCGTTTAATATTATATTAGTGTTTCCGGTTATTGCGTCAACAAAATGTAAATCTAAATTATTTTGGTGGCGATTCATTACCTGAACGCTTAACGTCTTAGCATCACTAGTCCATTCAATTCTTGGAATATAAAAATCTTGATAATTCCCTAAATTAATTGGTTGAGAAATGTTGTTTTTTACATCATGAATGTGCAAAGAAACTTTCGCATTTTTCTCTCCTGCTTTTGGATATTTGAATACCGATTGTACAGGATAAAGGCCTTGATTAAATATATCCATCGAAAACTCTGGTACATCGGTTTCGTCAAATTTAATGTAGGCTATTTTAGTGCCGTCTGCATTCCAATCAAAAGCTTTTACAAAAGCAAATTCTTCTTCATATACCCAATCGGTTATACCATTGATGATCGAATTTTTCTTTCCATCTGAGGTGATTTGGGTTTCGCTATTCGTAACCAAATCAGCGATAAATAAATTGTTTTCAAAAGCATAGGCTACTTTTGTTCCGTCAAGAGAGAAGGTAGGTTCTTGTATCGCTTTGTCTGTAAATTTTGAGATTTTTTTAGAAGCAATATCAAAGATAAAATATTGTGCTGTAAAAGAGCGTCTGAAAATAGGATTAGTGTTTGTTGCTAATAGTATTTTTTGCTCTTTAGCGTCAAATGTATAGCTGTCAATTGATTTGAGTTCGGGATGATTTTTGGTGTCTAAAAGCGTACTCACTTTTTCTAATGAGGCAAAATCATATAAGTCAATTTGGAAACTTTTGGAGGTTCTGTCAAAATTCAATATGGTGTATTGATTGGTGTTCTTCATGGCGTTTAATTCGTCCATTCCTTTGGTGCGAAAAGCACCACCCCAAATTTCCTCTAACGTAATTTTTTGTTGCGCAACAACTGATACTGAGCTTACTATCCAAACTAGCAGCACAAATGTTATTTTTTTCATAGATTTTATTCTTAAAAACAGTTCAATTTTAGTGAAAATATATGAATTAATAACAATTTAAACCAAAACTTTTAATGTTCATGATAAATCTAGAAGTAATTTAATTCGGTTAGTTTCTATTTTTTTAAGGTGTTTACAGGCTCATTTCTTAAGCTTAAAAAGTTTGAACTAAATAAAAGTATAAGGGCATGCCTATCGTAATATTTACAGGGAATGTTATGGCCAATGCCATGGGTAAAAATAAGCCTGGATTTGCTTTAGGGACGGTGTTTTTCATCGCTGCTGGAACTGCAATATAGGAGGCACTTGCTGCTAATATGGCAAAAATGAATCGGTTGGCAATATCCGTAGTAACCCATCCACTCACTAGAGCAAATAAGCAGCCATTGAAGAGGGGAATAACGGCTGCAAAAGCAAACGGAAACCAGCCGTGAGCAAAAAATGATTTCAATTTCTTGCCGCTTGTGATTCCCATATCCAATAAGAAGATCGCTAAAAATCCTTTGAATAAATCATTTGTGAAAGGTTCAATGCCTTGTGCTTCTTTCGCTGAGGTAAGATATCCAATAAGCAAACTTCCCAAAATTAGTAGGACACTGCCATTAGTAAAAGAATGTTTTAGTATGAATCGTTTGCTGATTGGATTTGTTTTTTCTTTATGATATAACGAAATTAAAACCAGTCCCACGATGATGGCAGGGGATTCCATTAATGCCATTATGGCAACCATATTTCCATGTAATTCTAATTGATGTGATTCAAGATAAGAGGCTGCGGTTACAAAAGTAACGGCACTAATGGATCCATAAGCCGCTGCAATTGCTCCAGAATCAAAAACACCTAGTTTCCGTTTCAATATAAAAAAGGTGTAAAGCGGAATTATAATTGAGATAGAAATACCAAAGAGCATAGACCATATGATTTCATTGGTTATGCTTTCATGTGAAAGTTCTTGTCCACCTTTAAATCCAATAGCAAATAAGAGATACAAGGAAATAAATTTTGAAGAATTTTGCGGAATTTCTAAATCACTTTTTAAGTAAACAGCACTAATTCCTAAAATAAAGTAAAGTAATGCTGGATTGGTAAGGTTTTCTAATAATAAGTCTAAATTCATGATAGGATGTTATTTTTTTGTCGCTCTTGTTAATCGGTCGTTTATGGTGCGTCCAAGTCCTTCATCAGGAAAACGTTCTGCGATGATAAGGTCTAAATTCATGGTGTCTAATTCGTGTAAGGAATTATATAAATTTGCTGTTGCAATTTTCAAATCGCCTTCCGGAGATAGTATTTTTTGGTGTATTAGCTGCACATTGGGAATTGTTTGCTGAAATAGAAGTAATCCAATTTTTTTCTCCTTCCAATGATTCAATTCTTGCAGGATGTTTGAGGTAAGAATTATTTTTGTTGACGGAGCATAATGTTTTTTACACATTCCGGGGGTGGTCGTTTTTGTTTTACCGGCATTTAATAAGGTTACTTTGCCCGCTATTTTTTCAATTTCTTCAATGGAAATGGCGCCTAATCGATATACAATAGGTTGGTTTAGGTTAAACCCTACAATGGTTGATTCTACTCCGGCGCTGCAGGAACCGCCGTCTAAAACCATAGCAATTTTAGTCTTAAAATAGTCGTCAACATGTAGGGCTTTTGTGGGGCTTATCCGGGTAAATGGATTGGCGCTAGGGGCCACTAGCGGAAAATCAATGGTATTTAATAATTCTAATGTCAATGGGTGATTCGGAACTCTAACAGCAACCGTGTTTTGATGGGCCGTTACCAAATTGGAAATATGTTTTTGTTTATTCACAATCAAGGTTAGGGGACCTGGCCAAAATGCTTTGGCTAATCGATGTGCCATTTCTGGAATATCAGTTCCAACCTTTAGAAGTTCTTCATAATTCTTGATATGGAGAATTAGTGGATTAGTTGTAGGTCTTTTTTTTATGTCAAATATTTTACGAATGGCATTTTCACTAAAGGCATTTGCAGCTAAGCCGTAAACGGTTTCTGTTGGAATACCTACAACGCCTTCGTTTTTTAAAAATTTTGCGGCTAAATGGATATCAGTACTTATCATTAGTATTAGGGATTACAAAAATCACAATACATTGGATCTTCGGTTGTTTTTTCAAAGGGGTATTTTTTTATTAATTCAAATTCACATTTTTTACATTGATAGATGTGAGCTGAGATCGATCGAGTGGGCATTTTACAGCGACTGCATAATAACCCGGCTTCAGCTCTAACCACACCAAAGCCGGGAAATTGACAGTTCGAACAAACTGTATTTATTTTTTGTACTAATTTTAATCCAACTTCCTTGATAATTTTCATTCTAGTAGGATTGTAATGGGCTCTCATATCAGTTTCAACAAAGCAAGAGGTTTGGTCTTTTGTAAAATCGTAATAAATCTTTTTTAAGGTCTCTATATCTTGAATGCCTTTGTTAATTTTTGTCCAATTTTGTTGTCTATTTTTTACTATTACTGCATGTGATGGAAACTTAATTTTATTTAAAAATTCTTCCAATTGGTTAAAGGAATGAATTTCCTGACCGTCAAAATTTGTTTCTAAACTCAATACCCGTTCAACAATTTCTAAATTATTTCGTTTGTCATATAACATAATGAGTTCGTCATTGGCAGCTGAAAAAAACACAGTGGGATGGTTTCCAAACGAACCTTCTGTGGCTAAAGCTAAATCAAGGCCTTCTTCATCAAGAGCGATTAAACATTTTGATCGTAAGGTGTTAATCGCATCTTCCTTTCTTTCGATTTCACCACTAAATGTACCTAAAGAATCTGTATCAAATTTTGATGGAATCGCAATGTTGACTTTGTATTCTTTTTCAAAAATTGGCCCTAATACTTCCTCTTTAGAATGCTTGGTTACAATTAATAATTTTCGCTCTTTAAAAAGGGTTGTTTTATCATTCATATTTTATTTCAACAAAAGAATCAATAACTAAACTTTTATTTTGACTTTTTGCTTGCGAAATTATACTGGATATGTTGGCTAAGTTTTCTTTTAATTCCTCCACTCTTTTTAATGCGTTTTGGTCGTCATTCCCAAATCGAATTTGAGAACTAAAATTTTTAACTTTATTAAATTGTATGTTTTTAGTATACAAGTCCATTAAAATTTCATGGGCATCATTTGCAGAGAACTGACCATTAATTAATTTTATTTTTTTCTTCATTTTTATAAGTGATGTTAGATAAATGATTAATTAATTTTATTAACAATAGCATTACTAGTATTGCCGAACAGATTAGTAATTTTTCAATAAATAAATGCGAGGTATTAATGATTTTAATTAGCAGTATTGCTTCAATTAAGATGCAACAAAAAATTAGTATTTGAATTGCTATTTTCTTCATTTTGAAAATTATTTTGCAAATCTCTAGATAATTATCTATATATTTTTATTTATATTTGCAATAAATATTATAAAAATATATTATGAATTATACACTCAATCAATTGCGGATTTTTGTAAAGGTTGTGCAATTACAGAGCGTTACAAAAGCTTCAGAAGAATTGCATTTGACCCAACCAGCTGTTTCAATTCAATTGAAAAATTTTCAAGATCAATTCGAAATTCCGCTCACGGAAGTTGTTGGAAGAAAAATTTTTGTTACCGAATTTGGTCAAGAAATTGCCATGGCAGCCATTCAAATTTTAGAACAAGTCAATACCATTACACATAAAACCCTAGCGTATAAAGGGCAACTTTTTGGAAAAATTAAAATTTCAATTGTTTCCACAGGAAAATATGTTATGCCTTATTTTTTAGGGCCATTTTTAAAAAACAACCCGGGTGTTGAATTGGATATGGATGTAACCAATAAAAACAAGGTTCTTAAAAGTCTTCAAAATAATGAAATCGATTTTGCTTTGGTTTCAATTTTGCCTGAGAGTTTAAAATTTGAAAAAATTGATTTGATGCAAAATAAATTATTTTTTGTTGCCAATAATGAGTTTGTATCAAAAAGTACTAAAACAGAATTCATTTTTAATGAAACCCCCCTTGTTTTCAGAGAAAATGGATCAGGAACGCGACAAGCAATGGAACGGTTCATTACACAAAATTCAATTGAAGTACAGAAGAAAATGGAACTAACTTCAAATGAAGCGGTGAAACAGGCTATAATGGCTGGTTTAGGATGTTCCATCATGCCTTTAATTGGCATTCAAAAAGAAATTCAAAATAAAGATCTTCAAATTATTCCAATTAAAGGGTTGCCTATTATGACCAATTGGAGTCTAATTTGGTTAAAGGGGAAAAATCATAGTCCAGCTGCTTTGGCGTATTTAGCGTATTTAAAAGCAGAAAAGGATCAGATTATTAATAAACATTTTAGTTGGTATGAAACAGTATAATTTTACTACTGTATTTTAATAACTGCTTTGTTTTATCTCAATTATAAGAATTACTATATTTGTTATTCAATAATATGCTATGCAACATTACGTAAAAGGCTTTTCAAAACTATCGAAAGAAGAAAAAATCAATTGGATTACCACTACTTATTTTACTAATTCTGAAGCGGCCAAGGACATCTTACTGAATTACTTGAATTCCGATGACAGTTTGCAAAAATTACACGATGAATTCATTGAAAATACACTGACTAATTTTTACTTGCCTTATGGTGTGGCGCCTAATTTTACTATCAATGGTAAAAGTTATACCATTCCTATGGCTATTGAAGAAAGTTCAGTAGTCGCTGCCGCTTCAAAAGCAGCTAAATTTTGGGGAGAACGCGGCGGATTCAAAACTACAATCATTAATACCGAAAAAATTGGGCAAGTACATTTTCTTTTTCAAGGAACTGCTGAAAAATTGTCAACTTTTTTTAATCAAATCAAGCCTAAATTTTTTTCAGATACAGCCGATATTACCAAAAACATGGAAAAAAGAGGTGGTGGTATTTTGAATATAGTATTGAAAGATAAAACCCATGAAATTGGAAATTACTTCCAATTGCATGCTACTTTTAATACAAAAGATAGTATGGGAGCCAATTTTATCAACACTTGTTTGGAACAATTTGCTAAAACGTTGGAACAACAGGCGCTCGAATATGCTGATTTTACAGAGGATGAACGAGCCGTTCAAATTGTAATGAGTATTTTGAGTAATTATGTTCCCAATTGTTTAGTTCGTGCTGAGGTGTCTTGTCCCATAGCAAAATTGTCGGAATCGGAAGTTATTGATGCGCACGAATTTGCACAAAAATTTGCTACAGCGGTGCGCATTGCCGAAATAGAGCCTTATCGAGCTGTAACGCATAATAAGGGGATCATGAACGGAATTGATGCGGTAGTTTTAGCCACGGGTAATGATTTCAGAGCTGTTGAAGCTGGTGTTCACGCTTTTGCGAGCCGATCAGGCCGTTATTCCAGTTTATCACACGTTTCTATTCAAGATGACATTTTTACTTTTTGGTTGGAAGTACCATTGGCGTTGGGAACGGTAGGCGGACTTACTTCATTACATCCGTTGGTTAAATTTTCAATGGAATTATTAGGCAAACCCTCAGCTGAAGAATTAATGCAAATTGTTGCAGCAGCTGGCTTGGCACAAAATTTTGCCGCCCTACGCTCGCTAACGACTACGGGAATACAGCAGGGGCATATGAAAATGCATATAATGAATATCTTGAATCAGCACCAAGCCACAAAAGAAGAAAAGCAAAAAGTGTTGGATTATTTTAAAGAAACGACCATTTCACATAGTCTAGTGGTAGATTATTTAGAAAAAATTAGAAAGTAATGGCATCACAAACCTATTACAGTAACGGTAAATTATTACTTACAGGTGAATATATTGTTTTAGACGGTGCGGAAGCCTTAGCTGTACCTACCCGTTTTGGTCAAAATCTTGTGGTCAAAGAAGGAAAATCAGATTTTTTAAAATGGACCAGCTTTGATGTAGATCAAAATATATGGTTTACAGATACTATTGCTATTGAATCGATCAAAAACAAAAAAGGATCTGAACAAAATAGTTCGGTTAAAAACACCCTGATTGAGATACTTCATCATGCCCATATTCAAAATCCGGAAGTATTAGCGAATAGAGGTTACGAAGTTGAAACCCATTTGACTTTTCCAAGAAATTGGGGTCTAGGAACGTCTTCTACCTTGATCAATAATATTGCCCAATGGTTTCAAATTGATGCTTTCAAATTATTAAATTCTAGTTTTGGAGGCAGTGGATATGATATTGCGTGTGCCCAAACCGATCAGCCTATTGTGTATCAATTAATTGAAGAACAGCCTACTTTTTCTGTAGTGCCATTTAATCCATCCTTCAAAGCACATATATATTTTGTGTACCTTAATCAGAAGCAAAGTAGTAGATCGGCCATCGCAAACTACTTGACACAACGTCATAAAAGTGTTGGTATTGTTTCCAAAATAAATAAAATCACGCAGCAAATTATTGCTTGTAAAACGTTGTCCGAATTTGCAAAATTGATGGAATACCATGAAATTTTGATGAGTGAAATTTTGGAAACCACGACAATAAAAGAACGATTTTTTTCTGATTTTAAAGGGGTTGTTAAAAGTTTAGGCGCATGGGGAGGCGATTTCATAATGGTTATTTCTCCAGAAAATCCTGAAGCTTATTTTCACGAAAAAGGCTACGATAAGGTATTAAAATACCATGAAATAATATATCCGTAATGCGTATTTGATTCAGTCAAAATATTTATATAAATTTACAAGTACATTTCTAACCCGAAAACCAGCATGTTACAGCAACAAATAGTAAAGAGATCAACTACTACAAATGGTATTTTACTGTTTTCTTTTCTATTTATTAGTTGTATGGATTTGTGCGCGCAACAAGATGCTCAATTTACACAATATATGTATAATACGGTTGCCATCAATCCAGCTTATGCAGGTTCAAGGGGGATGCTTAGTGTTTTCGGAATACATCGTGCGCAATGGATAGGGCTTGAAGGCGCACCAACAACTACAGGAGCTTCGTTTCATACGCCAATTAACGATTCAAGAATTGGATTAGGATTTTCGTTATTGCAAGATGCCATCGGGCCGTCTGACAAGCAACTATTTTCTGCTGATTTCTCGTACACTATTTCAACCTCGGAAAACTATAAATTGTCCTTTGGATTAAAAGGAACAGCTAGTTTGTTTTCGATTGATTATACCAAATTGAATCGATACGATACAAATGACCCTAGGTTCCAAAACAATATATCCAATCAGTTTTCACCCAATATTGGTGCAGGAATCTATTTACATTCTAAAAAATTGTATGCAGGGATTTCTGTACCTTTTATGTTGCAATCAACCGAATTTGATGACATCAATTCTCAAGTAACTAATGAAGCGTTACATTATTTTTTTATGGGAGGATATGTTTTTGATGTTTCTGATAGTACAAAGTTCAAACCCGCATTTTTAGTAAAAGCTGTTGAAGGGGCCCCATTGCAAGTTGATCTTACCGCCAACTTTATGCTTTATGATAAATTTGTTCTCGGGGGTGCTTGGCGTTGGGATGCTGCACTAAGTGGTTTGGCGGGCTTTCAGGTAAATGATAACTGGTTCATTGGCTATACCTATGATGCCGATAGCACAAAATTAGCCAACTACAATTCGGGTTCTCACGAACTTTTTTTACGCTATGAATTTATAGGTAAAAAAGAGCAAGTTGTATCACCTCGATTCTTTTAAAACGTATGGTGTTATGAAAATAAAAAAAATAAGTTTAGTTTGTTTCTTTTTGTTTGGAATGCTTGGTTTTGCTCAAAACAAAACCATCCAAAAAGCCGATAAAAATTACGATCGATTTCTTTATGTTGATGCCATCAATACCTATGAAAAAGTAGCAAAAAAAGGATACAAATCCATTCAATTGTTTTGTAAACTGGGGGATTCCTATTATTTTCAATCGCGTTATGCCGAAGCCAATCAGTGGTACGAACAACTTTTTTTGTTGCAAAAAAAAGTAGCTGCAGAGTACTATTTTAGATATGCACAAACCCTTAAATCGATTGGTAATTATGACAAAGCCGCAGTTATTATGCAAGCATTTGATGCGCAAAAAAACACCGATTTGCGAGCCAAATTAGCTCAAAAGCAAGTTGATTATTTAGCCCAAATTAAAAAAAATTCGGGCCGTTATCGCATAAAAAATGCAGGTATTAATTCGAAATATTCCGATTATGGTGCGGCGTTTTATAAAAATATGTTGGTGTTTACTTCGGCTCGAGATACTGGCGGTTTATTTGTGCGAAAGCACAATTGGAACAACCAATCGTTTACCAATTTATACGGCACAGAAATACAAGACACCACCCTTTTGAGAACTCCCGAAAATTTTTCAAAAAAAACCAATTCTAAATACCATGAGTCAACCCCAGTATTTACTTCAGATGGGAATACCATGTATTTTACGCGAAATAATTATGTAAATGGAAAAAAAGGGAAGGATCAAAAAAACACTATTTTATTAAAAATATTTAAAGCCACAAAAGTGGACGAAAAATGGGAAAATATTGTGGAATTGCCGTTCAATGGCAACCAATACAATTGCGCACATCCGGCCTTGAGTCTCGATGAAAAAACCTTGTACTTTTCTTCAAATATGCCTGGTTCTTTTGGGATGTCTGATTTGTATAAAGTGGCTTTATTGCATGATGGCGGCTATGGAAAACCAATAAATTTAGGCCCCCAAATCAATACCGAAGCTCGAGAGTCGTTTCCGTTTATTTCCAAAGCTAACGAATTGTATTTTGCCTCCGATGGTCATCCAGGATTAGGCGGATTGGATGTATTTGTAACCCAATTAGGTGCCGATGGAAAACCAAATGTTATTCAGAATATAGGGGCTCCAGTAAACAGTACTTTTGATGATTTTGCAATGATCTTCGATGTTTCTTCAAAAATAGGATATTTTAGCTCCAATAGAACCAATGATACTATGGGGGATGATGATATTTTTCAATGCGTAGAATTGTATTCTTTGCCCAGAGATTGCCAACAATCCCTTTTTGGGACAGTTGTAGATGCTGTAACACAAAAGCCACTTGCATCCGTTCAACTGGTGCTAATGGATCCGAATTTGGCACCCATAAAGGAAACGATCACGGATGCAGCAGGAAAATTTGAATTTGGCCCAGTAGATTGCGACACTTTTTACAGTTTACGAGCTAATCTTAAGGATTATGACGTAAATGAAATACGAATAGCTTCGGCATTGGAAGCAGGTAAGACCGAAATAAAAGTGGATTTATCGCCAAAAATTTTGGCACTGAAAATAGGGGATGACTTGCGAAAAGCACTTGGTATAGATATCATTCATTTTGATTTGGATAAAGATTTTATTCGACCCGATGCGGCTGTAGAATTGGCAAAAATTTTGGAAGTAATGCAACAAAATCCTACGCTTGAAATAGACGTGCGTTCGCATACCGATAGTCGTCAAACCCATCGATATAACATTGAACTGTCTAATAGACGTGCAAAATCGACGATTCAATGGTTGGTTACCAATGGAATTGATGCACGCCGTTTAAGTGGAAAGGGTTATGGCGAGACACAATTGGTAAACCCCTGTGCTGATGGTGTTTCGTGTACTGAAGAAGCACATCAAGCCAACAGGCGAAGTGAGTTTATTATTACAAAATTATAATTAATAAACACAAAAAACCCTTGAAAATCAAAGGATTATCAAGGGTTTAAGTGGTACCTCCAGTACCTTTTTTTATTAATCTTAGTTTACTTGTTTTATTTTATTTATGTATTAACAACCTGTAAATCAATCACATTTAATTTGTTTTAATATATTTTAATTAAATTACATTAATATAAATATTGATTTTCAAGTCCCCTTTCAAGTCCCCCATTATTTTTCTATATTTGTAACAGATGAATAAATTTATGGAAAAATCAATCAAAAACAATTCTGGTGTTGTAAGATTTGCATTCAAAGAAACGAATGTTAATATGGAAAAGGACAAAAAAAAAGAAAGTCCCATAAATTTAATTTTTTCTTATGGTGGAAAAAAATTAAAATATTCTACTGGTTTTAAAGCATGTTATGACGATTGGGACTTTAATAAGCAACGAATAAAATCAAACAAATCTTTATTGGTAAATGCGCGGGAAGTTAATAATTTATTAAATTTCATAGATACTTCATTGACAAAGGAATATTCTAAATTTATATCTGAACAAATAGAAGTAACTAATGAACTTCTAAAGTCATATTTAGACAAATTACTGAATAAAAACACTAATGAAATTACTTCTGAAAAAGATATTACATTTATTGAATTTGCTTATGAATTGTTAGAAAATAAAAAGAAGAGAATAACAATTGAAACATATAAATCTTACCGACAAACTTTAATAAAGTTAGAAATGTATTCAAAAGTCAATAAGACACCAATTACATTTAATTCATTTGATAAAAAGTTTGTTAATTTATTTAGTACATTTCTTGAAGAATATTACGACCACCAACAAAATTCCCTAAGTAAACATTTTAAAAATTTAAAAACTTATTTAATTGAAGCGGTTAATAGAGGTTTAATTAGTAATTCTAATTTTATTATTAAAGATTTTTGTTATCCAACGGAGGAAACTACAGCAATTTATCTTACCGAAAAAGAATTGCAAAAAATGTTTGACGCGGATTTGTCCCAAAATAGAATAATGGAATTAGCAAGAGATATTTTTTTAATCGGTTGTTACATCGGTCAAAGAGTTAGTGATTATAATGGATTAACTGAAAATGATATTGTCACTTTGAAGGGAATTAAATATTTTAAAATTAGGCAATCAAAAACTAAAACAGATGTACTTTGTCCTATCACAAAAGAAATATCTGAAATTATGAGATTAAGACATTTTAATTTACCTCCCAAAAAACTTAATGAACCCGATATAAACGAAAATATAAAAGAGCTCGGAAAAAGTTTAGGTTTTACAAAAAAAATTAAGTGTGAATTTACCAAAGGAGGCAAAAAAGTCATAGAGATGGTTCCTAAAAATGAATTGATTATGACTCATACCGCAAGAAGAAGTTTTTGTACTAATATGTATTTGAAAAAAATGCCGGTGTTTGATATTATGGTTTTTTCTGGACACAAAACCGAAAAAGAATTTTATAAGTATATTAGAATAAAAGGAGAAGAAAGAGCGGAACATATTGTAGGTAAGGGATTTTTTAATATTTAATGATAGTATAGTTACTATTTTAGGTTACATACATTAGTTCAGGTGGGACCACAACAAAACCCTTGTAAGTACCCGTATTTACAAGGGTTTCTTATTAAAAAGTTGAGCAAAAAGTTGAGCAAAACCGAATGCTCAACTTTTTTGTTTGCTTTAAATGGGGGTTTTGAAACCTCATTTTTATGTTATGAAGTTAATTATTTTATAAAGAAATAATTATTTGTAAGTAAGATTACTATATTTGAGATGAATAATGCGCTACAAACTAGTTATTCGTCAGTTTACTTCGAACCGCGAGAATTCAATAAAATTTAAAAATGGAAAAAATAATAAGTTTTATATTTCTACTATTTTGCTTTTCGGCAATATCTCAAGATTTAAATCCAAAAATAATTTCACTTTCTGAAAATCCTACAATTGAAGATTTTAGTTTTTTAAAAGAAGAATTAAAAGACGTTCAGATAGTAATGCTTGGCGAAAGCACTCATTTTGATGGAAATGTATTTGAAATGAAAACTAAAATGATTAAGTTTTTAAGTCAAGAAATGGGTTTTAAAACAATTGCTTTTGAATCAGGAATTTATGATTTATGGAAGGCTCAAAATGATATTGATAATGGTTTAAATACTAATGATGTATTTTCTAATTCTTTATTTTCAATTTGGGCAAAAAGAAATGAGTTTATATCTTTTATGAATTTCTATGATGAAAACAAAACTGATTTAAAATTATTTGGCTTTGATTATCAAATTACTAGCACAAATGGAAATGTAAGTCTTGCCAAAGATTTTTTTGAATATGCAAAAAAAATCAAACATAAAATAAAATTTAAACAAGAAGATTTTGAATTACTTTTAGAATCAATCACTAATTCTGGAATGTTCGATGAAGAAGATATTACTTTTAATCAATTTAAACTTGAATTATCTGATTTTAAAAACAAAATTAGTAAACAAAAAGATTCAGAAGAAAAATTTTATTGGAATCAAATTGTAAAAAGTCTTTTAGAGTTAGGTAACGATGCTTATACAAAAGAAGAAGTTTTAAGTACATTTTACACGACTTCTTTTGATAATAATCGTGATAGACAAATGGCCGACAACTTATTGGCTTACATAGAACAAAATCCTGATGAAAAAATAATTTGTTGGGGAGCAAATGCACATTTTGTAAACAATACTAATTCAATTAAAGAACCTATTATAAAAGAATTTGTTCCAATGGGTTCTTATTTAAAAAAAGAATTAAAAAACAAAGTTTATAGTTTTGCAAATATTACATCAACAGATTCTGTTTTCATTCAAAATAAATGGAATATAACTCCTATAAAAAAGAATTCATTTGAAGATTTTTTAAAGACAAAATACACTTCACCTCATATTTTTATTTCTTCAAATCAGAGCGAAATGAATACTATTATTTGGAATAGATTTTTTAGTCCAATAACTTTTATTGAAAGTAAATTAAATGAATTACACGATGGTTATTTCTATTATAGAAAAGTTACACCTTCTACTATAATTGATTCTGACATAGAAAATCGGATTTCTTATAAAACAAATAACAAAACATCTAAACCTGAAATTGATAAAATTGATGAAACAGCAACCGTTTTAAACGAAGTGATAGTTTATGGAAAACGAACTGCTTATCAATTAATCAATAAAGTAATTGGGTCTTTTGAAAAAAATTATCCTGATAATCCATTTAACTCTTTAATGAAAACTAATATTCAGTCAAAAGTTTCGGATTCAACATATCTAGATTTTGATTTTATTGCAGAACAATATGATTTAGGTTATGTAAATCATATAAACAGAAGTACAAAAAACATCAAAGAAATTAGATGGAATATAAAAAACGATTTTTTAACTGAATCATTAAGAGAATATCACGGATTAATTTATAATTCACCAATAAAATATGCGCCTTTTTTAAAGAAAGGAAAATTCAAAAAATTTATTTTTCAAATCGAAGAAACTAAACTTTACAACAACGAAGAAGTTTATGTTATTAGCTTTTCATCGCCAAGAAATCATTCAACGTTTACAAGAAGAATTTTTCTAAGTGATTATTCAGGTTATTTATATGTAAATTTAAAAGATTTTGCAATTGTGAAAATTTTTGAAAATTGGTCAGTAACTGAATTTCCAGAATCTTTTAGAGAAGGTTATAATTTAAAAAATTCATTGTCTAAATTTACTTCAAAAGAATATGTAAATGAATCAATGGAAACCGATTTTACAAAAATAAATGGTTTATATTACATTTCACATTCAACAAGTAAATTATTAGGATACATTTACAATGATACAACTAAAAGAAAATTTGAAACAACAGTTGATTCATATTGGAATGATTTTAACATCAATAATCCTTTTCCAATCAAAGGAAAAGAAGAAGAACATCTGTTTGATAAAGTAAAATTTAATACACAATTTTGGAAAAAATAATATAAAACCGAACGGCTAACAGCAGTTACAAGAAATTGCTAGGTATGGGATTTATCAGATATGGTAATTGTAGAATCAAAGTTCTGTCTATATTTGTAATTGTCAGTGAATAAAGTACACCATTTCTTGAAGCCGCGGAACGTTAGTAACAACCCAAAAAAACATCTTCAAAAATATGAAACTCTTAAAACAAAAATTATACTTTTTTATTCTTCTATTTTTACCATTAATAGTTGAAAGTCAAAACAAATACAATTTAGACTTTAACGACTTTAAACAGGAAGAACAAAAAATGCCTAAAGGATGGTTTAAATGGGGAAATTTTGAGAATTTGACTGGGGAAGTAATTAGCGATGGTAATTCAGTTGGGAAAGTTGTTTCCGATAAAAATGGAACATTTGGCTGCATTACTTATATGATTCCAGCCAATTATGTTGGAGACACTATTGTACTTTCTGGTCGAATTAAATTCGAAAATGTCAAAGATTATGTGGGGCTTGTGATGCGGATTGACGGACATTCAAAAAAAGGTTCTTTAGCATTTAAATCAATGCAAAATCAAAAAATAAGAGGTACAAGTGATTGGAGAGAATATTCCATAAAATTACCTTTTCCATCTAATGCAAAAGCTATCTATGTAGGCGGGATATTAGGAAAAAAAGGTGTAGCTTGGTTTGATGACTTTAAAGTTAGTATTGACGGCATTGACATTCAGAAATTAGAAGAAACAAAAAGATTAACTTTAGAAGACTACAATTCTTACAAACTTGAATCGGCATTATCAAAATCTTCTAGAAAATTGGACTTTTCAAATGAAGGAACTCTGCGTAATAGTTTAGACCCTTTGATAGAAAAAATAGGTGACAAAAAAATAGTTGCAATAGGAGAAAGTACGCACGGAACCTCAGAATTTTATAGACTTAGGGAAATAATAACAAAACGATTGATAAAAGAAAAAGGATATCGTCTTGTGGTGCTAGAAAATCCATACGATGATATTGAAATCCTAAACAGAGACTTGTTTAAATCACCATTAGATAGTTTAATGCATAAACACTTATTTTCTATTTATCAAACCCAAGAAATGAAATCTTTTTTACAATGGTATAAGGATAATAAATCGGATTATAATATTGAGTTTAAAGGTTGCGATGATTCATATTGGATTTTTTATGAACTACTAAAAGATAACTTTAATTCAATCAATGATGACGTATTGAATAAGCTTTTAGAAGAATTAAAATCCAATATTGAAAAAAGTTCAACTGATAAATTAAAAAAAGAACATAAAGTCAATAATTTAATTTACAATAACATATTAGATATAGAAAATTATTTAGAAACAACTAAAAAAACAACAAAATCAATTAGAGAAATTCTATTCAATGGAAAGAACACATATATCAACTATTTAAACATTAAAAACCAAAAACCAATTCAAAGTCGAGATGAAATAATGGCTGATAGAATATCATTTTTAGCAAAAAATTCTGACGGTAAAATTATTGTTTGGGCTCATAATGCACATATTTCAAAAGAAATTATCACAGATAACGAAATAGGTATAATGGGTAGAGACCTCAAAAAAGAATTCGGTAGCGATTATTACACAATTGGACTTACTACCTTGAAAGGAAGTTATACATATATGGATGGAAAATTTATAAACGGAGACCACCTTTATACTGAGAAGCTTAAAACAGAATCATTTCAACCTGTCGATAGCTTTTTTTGGGAAAAAAAACTATCTCAAAATGGTAACTCGTTTGTTATGGATATGTCGGATTTAAAAAATCAACTAACCACAGATGAAATAATCGGAGCTACAAGGTTAATTGGTTATTCAAAAGAATCAAAAGAGGATTTTTATTATCTTCCATTAAGCAAAAATTTTGACATGATGATTTTTATTGAGGAAACTAATTCAACCAAACCAATTTTCGAGTAAAAAGTGCAGTGGCTAACAGGTGGGACCACAACAAAACCCTTGTAAGTATCAGTATTTACAAGGGTTTCTTATTAAATGTTTGAGCAAAAAGTTGAGCAAAACCGAATGCTCAACTTTTTTTATATCGATATTTTTCGGTGATTTTGGT
>NZ_JBILKB010000056.1:0-13790 GCF_044376915.1 Flavobacterium sp. | reverse complement strand
CATTGGTACCCGGCGGAGCCTTTATTATGGGTAAATCAGATGATGATTTAGCTAACATTCAAGACGCGCCTACTAAAACTGTTACAGTTACCTCATTTTACATGGATGAGACGGAAATCACGAATAATGAATACCGTCAATTTGTGAATTGGGTAAAAGATTCAATCATCAAAACACGTTTAGCGATTACTGCAGATGAGCAGGAGAAAAAACCAGGTACCGGAGGTATTGGGGAGTTTGCTTTTGCAGATGCTGACACGACTAAAATGTCTGTTTATGACAAGTACATGTACAAAAATTACTACAGTGTAGGAACAGATGATGACATGTATTCTGGAAGAAAATTAAACCAAAAAGTAAAACTTATTAAAGATACCAAAAAGTATCCAGATGAGTTGTATGTTGAGGTAATAGATTCGATGTATTTGCCAGAGGCAGAATCATACAACGGATTAAAAACAATTGATGCTTCAAAATTGAAGTTTAAATACCGCCAAGTTGATTTGAATAAAGCAGTGAAAAAGAAAGGCAGAAAAGGTTTCTATGATGATACACTACCTATCGAGATTTATCCTGACACCACTACTTGGATTAAAGATTTTGCGTATTCCTACAATGAGCCAATGCACAACAATTATTTCTGGCACCAAGCCTATGGTGATTATCCAGTAGTTGGAGTTTCTTGGAACCAATCAAAAGCATTTTGTGCTTGGAGAACCATGTATAAAAATGGGTACATCAAAAAGAAAAAAGGAAGAGATCAAGTAAACGAATTCAGATTACCAACGGAAGCAGAATGGGAATATGCTGCTAGAGGAGGAATCGAAGGCGCAACATACCCTTGGGGTGGTCCTTATGCTAAAAACGACAGAGGTTGTTTCTTAGCAAATTTCAAACCGGTTCGTGGAGATTATGCAGCAGACGGTGCTCTATATACTGTAGAAGCAAAATCATACGAGCCAAATGACTTCAATTTGTACAACATGTCAGGAAATGTTGCTGAGTGGACGGAGTCTTCTTATTTTGCAGAATCGTATGAATTTATTTCAACAATGAATCCGAATGTTTCTGATCGTAAAAATCAACTTAAGGTAGTACGTGGTGGATCATGGAAAGATATAGGTTTCATGTTGCAGGTATCTACTCGTGATTATGAATTTGCAGATTCTGCAAGAAGTTACATCGGATTTAGAACCGTGCAGGATTACATGGGGACCGCACCTACCGGTAAGAAAACCAAACGCGGTAATAGTGTTTACCGATAATCAAATAAGTATTGAACCAACTTTATTATAATTAACTTAACTAACAAATTTTTTTATTATGGGAATTTTATCACCAAAAGTAATGAACTTCACCTATGGAATGGGTGCAGCAGTAGTAATCGTAGGAGCATTATTCAAATTGATGCATTGGCCTTTTGCAAGTGCTATGTTGATCATCGGATTAAGTACTGAGGCTTTAATTTTTGGACTTTCAGCATTTGACAAGCCAGAAAAAGAATTGGATTGGTCTTTAGTGTACCCAGAATTAGCAGGTGGAGACGCATCACCAAAGAAAGCTAAATCTGAAAATCCTACTGAAGCACAAGGATTATTATCTCAAAAATTAGATAATATGTTAAAAGAAGCTAAAGTAGACGCAGAATTAATGGCTAGCCTAGGAAATAGTATCAAGAACTTTGAAGGTGCTGCTAAATCAATTTCTCCAACAGTTGATGCTATGGCAGGACAAAAGAAATATGCTGAAGAAATGGCTGCAGCTGCTTCAAATATGGAAGCTTTAAACGGTTTATATAAAGTACAATTAGAAAGTGCAGATAAAAATGCACAAGCCAATCAGGAAATTGCAGAAAATGCTGCTAAATTAAAAGAGCAAATGCAATCAATGACGTCAAACATTGCATCTTTAAATGCGGTTTATGGAGGTATGCTTACTGCTATGAGTAACAGAGGATAATTAGTTTTATCAATATACAATTATTAATTAAAACTAATTTAAAGAAAAAATGGCAGGAGGAAAATTAACCCCTAGACAGAAGATGATTAACCTAATGTATCTGGTTTTCATCGCAATGTTGGCATTAAATATGTCAAAAGAAGTATTGACAGCTTTTGGAAATTTTAATGATAAATTTTCGGAATCAAATCGATTGACTGATGAAGCAAACGGTAATTTATTATCTGCTTTAAATACGAAAGCAGCTGACGAACCAGCCAAATATGCTGAGCCAGCAAGAAAAGCAAAAGATGTTGCTAAAATTTCTAAAGATTTCGTTGCGTTTTTAGAAACCGTAAAAGCGGAAGTTACTGAAGGAATAGAGCCTGATGAGAATGGTAAACTTCCATTTGAAGCTATGGACAAATCTACGATAGATGAAAAATGGTTTGAAGGCGATGGTTATAGTCCAAGAGGAAAAGAAATCGTTGCAGGAATTGATAAATATGTATCGGATATCAAAAAGGTATTAGGTAATGATGTAAAATACATACCTTTCATCAAAGAGATTGAAAAGAAATTTTCAACGGCAGATATTACAAACAGAGAAGGAATCAAAGTAAAATTCTTAGATTACAAAACGAAAGGGTTTCCAGCGGTTTCTACATTAACTTTTGTTACTGCAATGCAAAATGATGTTAAGAATACAGAAGCTGGTGCTTACAATTTATTCTTAGGAAATGCATTAAAATCTGCAGCTTCTATGAAAAACTTTCAAGCGATTGTAGTGTTAGAGAAAAATGCTTATTTTCAAGGAGAAGCAGTTAAAGGTAAAGTGGTTTTAGGTCGTTATGATGCTAATACAGTTCCTACTTCTTTTAACGGTCCTGGAAAAATTGAAAATGGACAAGCAGTTATTTCTACTACTGCTGGTTCTATTGGAGAGCAAAAAATATCAGGTAAGTTTGGTTTCTTAGAAGATGGTAAAGAAATTCCATTGTCTTTTGAAGGTACCTATGTGGTAGTTCCTAGACCTAATCAAGCTATTATTTCTGCGGATAAAATGAATGTGGTGTACCGTGGTGTACCAAATCCTATCTCTATTTCGGTTCCTGGTATTGCTTCTAACAAAGTAAATGCAAATGCTCCGGGTATGGCTAAAGTAGGAGATGGAAAGTTTATGTTAAAACCAGGATCTGGTAGTGAAGTAAAAATCAATGTTTCAGCTACAATGCCAGATGGGAAAACCATGTCTAGTGCACAAGTATTTAGAATTAAAGGGTTACCTGCTCCAACGGGTAAAGTGGGAGGTTCAGACAAAAACAAAGGGCCAAAATCCAACTTAGAAGTATGTACAGTTTCTGCGGCTATGGAAGATTTCGATTTTCCTGTAACAGTAAATGTAACACAATTTAACGTGAAAGTTCCAGGGCAACCTACTATTGTAGTTTCTGGAAATAAAATGGATGGAAGAGCAAGAGCTGCTATTGCGAAAGCAACTAGAGGAGATGTTGTTGTAATTTCTGAAATTAAAGCAAGTTTTGTGGGAATTGATCAAGTTGCGAAAAGAGTTTCGCCTTGTACTTACGAAATTCAATAATAAAACAATAATTTGAGTTTAGGAATAAACCAAATAAAAACGAATAGGATGAATTGGAGAAATAGTATTGCAATTTTAGTAGTAGGTTTAAGTACTACTTTTACCTTTGCTCAGTCGAATCTATTAAATGCGAAAACACCCGATCAAATCGGTAAAAAATCAGCTGCTGATATTAGTGCTGAAAACGACAAGCCTTTGCCTTATGGCTATGTTCATGATAGAGATATTCTAATGGGCAAACGCACATGGGAAATTATTGATTTGGACGAAAGAGTGAATTTCCCTTTGTATTTTCCTGTAGATGGTGATGTAATAACATCAGTAGATAGAAAGCCTTTATATACTGTTTTAGTTTCAGCGATCAAAGAAGGAAAAATTACAGAAGTATATGATTCTAGTTATTTTACTACTAAAAAAACGTTGAAAGATATTGAATCTTCATTATTCAAAATTGATACTTCCGATGTAGGTAGAGATCAAATGAATGAGGATATCGATGCGTATAGAAGAGGTACAAAACAAATCTCAGAAGAGTATATAAGAAAAACTGAAATCCAAGCCTATAATGTAGATTCTTATAAAGTAGCCGGATATTGGTATTTAGATAAAAGACAAGGCGAATTAAAATACAGATTATTAGGAATTTGTCCAATGGTACCAGATGTCTATGAAATGGATAATCCAAATCCTGAAATGATTGAATTATTTTGGGTGTATTTTCCAGCATCTAGAGACGTTTTACATGCGGCTAAAGCTTTTAATGATCGTAATACAGCCAAATCGTTTACTTTTGATCATTTGTTAAATGCTAGACGTTTTAATGGTGTTATCTATCAAGAAGAAAATGTTTATGGCGATCGTATGATTAAAGATTATATGAAAGAAAACGCACAAATGCAATTATTAGAATCGGAACGTGTTAAAGAAAAAATACGCGACTTCGAACAAGATATGTGGAATTATTAATAGTATTTTTTCATTTTCAACACTAAAAACTCTTGCCATTGGCAAGAGTTTTTTAATTTTACATCATGATAGATTATATAATCGTTGGAAATGGTTTAGCGGGAATCTCTTTTGCAGAAATTGCACTACATCACGGAAAGGCCATTTATGTATTTGATAACAATTCGCAACCTTCTTCTCGAGTGGCTGGTGGGTTATACAATCCTGTAGTTTTAAAACGATTTAGTGAAGTATGGAAGGCAAAGGAGCAAATTGATTTTGCCTTCCCTTTATACCATCGCATTCAATCCAAATTAAATGTGGTGTTTGATTTTGAAATTCCTATCCTTCGAAAATTATATTCCATTGAGGAACAAAACAATTGGTTCCAAGCCGCTGATAAACCGAATCTAGCTCCTTTTTTAGAAGGGCAATTGGTTACAAAAAAATATGAAAGTATAACTTCACCGTTTCATTATGGAAAAGTCAATCATACAGGCTATTTAAACATTTCAATATTAATTGAAGCGTATGCAAACTATTTAAAAGCATTGGATTGTTTTTGTTCCGACCAATTTGAATACGATAAAATTGAATTTTTTGATGAAGGAATCCGCTATAAAACCATAGAGGCGAAACATATCATCTTCGCAGAAGGTTTTGGGTTGCACGCTAATCCTTTTTTTAATGATTTACCGTTAGATGGAACCAAAGGAGAATTGTTAATTATTAAAGCACCAGATTTGCAATTAGACGTAGTTATAAAATCGAGTGTTTTTATTTTACCTATCGGAAAAGACTTATACAAAGTAGGGGCAACTTATGATTGGTCAGACAAAACAAATACTCCTACAGAAGCTGGCAAACAAGAATTGCTCGAAAAACTTTCAGAATTAATTTCGTGTAAATTTGAAATTGTAAATCATTTTGCAGGTGTTCGCCCCACCGTTAAAGACAGAAGACCACTAGTTGGAACACATCCTATTCATTCACAATTGCATGTTTTAAATGGTTTAGGAACTCGTGGAGTTATGCTCGGACCTTATTTAGCCAATCAATTATTTCAGCATATTGAAGAGAATAGTCCGTTAGAAAAAGAAATTGATATTGTTAGATGTTATAAAAAAAAGTAGCTGGCTAGATTTTCGGACAAAAGATTTTCAGATATTATTAAAGCACTCCAATATCAGAAAATCAATTATCAGAACAACGAAATGACTATCTCAACGTAGCTTTCTTTTCCCCTTTGTGTTGTTTCCAGTCTTTATCATAACCCATAAACATATTCACCCAGATGTTGCGTGACAGTCGCATGATAACAGGCATGAAAACGATTAATGTAGCAATGATGACGATAAAATTGTTGACCAAGCTCTTTTCTCCTACAAAGAAAAATGTAATGATGAAGGCAGCAACTCCAAAAGCAATTCCAAGGGCATAGCTTACATACATCGCTCCATAAAAAAAAGAAGGCTCAATTTTATATTTCGTTCCACAATGGCTGCAATTTTCGTGCATTTTATAAACATTGACCACATTATAGGGGTTTTGGTCTAAATACATGCTTTCTTCGTGGCATGTTGGACAACTTCCTGTTAAAATACTATTTAATTTGGATCCTTTTTTTAACATTTGCAAAATATTTTACACAAAGGTACAATAACAAACTTTTACATGTGTAACAATTATTACAAACATTAATTTGTTTATCTAGAATTTGATTGTTTCCTTTTCAAAAAATAAACAATTGGTCATGAAAACAATTCAACAAAAATAAATGCTAAACATACATAATTTATCGGTTTCCTTTGGTGGAACATATCTTTTTGAAGAAGTAACTTTTAGACTAGGATCGGGAGATAGGGTAGGACTAGTAGGAAAAAATGGCGCTGGAAAATCGACCATGCTTAAAATATTAGCCCGAGACTTTGCCCCGGATTCTGGACAAATTGCTACTGAAAAAGAGGTGAAAATGGGTTTTCTTAGACAAGACATTGATTTTGTAAAAGGAAGAACAGTATTAGAAGAAGCCTATCAGGCCTTTGAAGAAATAAAGCGCGCCGAATTTCGCATTGACGAAATCAATCACCAACTGGTTACACGCACCGATTATGAAAGCCAAGAATATTCAGATCTCATTGAAGAGCTAAGCGATGTAACCCATCACTATGAAATGTTGGGAGGTTACAACTATGTTGGGGATACCGAAAAAATTCTATTGGGTCTGGGTTTCAAAAGAGAAGACTTCGACAATCAAACCGATACCTTTTCGGGAGGATGGCGCATGCGTATTGAACTCGCAAAATTATTATTACAATCCAATGATATTTTGCTATTGGATGAGCCTACGAATCACTTGGATATTGAAAGTATCATTTGGTTAGAAGGTTTTTTGAGAAACTTCCCAGGAGTTGTCGTTATTGTTTCACACGATAAGATGTTTTTGGATAATGTGACCAATCGAACGATTGAAATTTCATTAGGAAAAGCCTATGATTTCAATAAGCCGTATTCTGAATATTTAGTATTGCGTCAGGAAATTCGTGAAAAACAATTGGCTACTCAAAAAAATCAAGCAAAGAAGATCGAAGAAACTGAAAAGCTGATTGAAAAATTTAGAGCCAAAGCTTCCAAAGCTTCTATGGCACAGTCCTTAATCAAAAAGCTTGATAAAGTTGAACGTATTGAAGTCGATGAAGACGACAATTCGGTGATGAATATTTCGTTTCCTGTTTCGCAAACACCCGGAAGAGTAGTTGTTGAAGCGGAGCATGTTACCAAAGCCTATGGCGACAAAACCATATTAAAAGAAATTTCACTTTTAGTGGAGCGTGGCAGTAAAGTTGCCTTCGTGGGTCAAAATGGCCAAGGGAAATCAACCTTTATGAAAGCCATTGTAAACGAATTTGAGTATGAAGGGACCATTAAATTAGGACACAATGTACAATTGGGTTATTTTGCTCAAAACCAGGCAGAGTATTTAGATGGTGAGATTACCTTATTGCAAACCATGGAAGATGCTGCAACCGACACCAACCGATCTAAAGTGCGCGATATGTTGGGATCGTTTTTATTTCGAGGCGATGATGTAGAGAAAAAAGTAAAAGTCCTTTCTGGAGGCGAACGAAATCGCTTGGCCCTTTGTAAATTGCTTTTGCAGCCTATAAATGTTTTGGTAATGGACGAACCCACCAATCACTTAGATATTAAGTCTAAAAACGTTTTAAAAGCTGCTTTAAAGCAGTTTGAAGGAACTTTGCTATTGGTGTCTCACGATCGTGATTTCTTGCAAGGGATGTCAAATATCGTGTACGAATTCAAAGATCAAAAAATTAGAGAATATTTGGGGGATATCAATTTCTTCTTGGAACAGAAAAACGCCATGAACATGCGCGAAATTGAAAAGAAAGATGTTGTGGTAAATGCAGCTGCAAAACCCGTAAAAAATATTTCTTACGAAGATCAAAAGAAAGCGAAGTCGTTGCAAAACCGATTGAGTAAAATTGAAAGCCAAATTCAACAGTTGGAAAAAGATATTCAGCACGACGACAAAGCATTTGCTTCAAATTATGACAAACATATCGAGGATGCTACTTTTTTTGCGGCCTATGAAAAAAAGAAAAAGGAGTTAGAAAAACTTCTTGTAGATTGGGAAAACGTACAATTAGAGATTGAAGAATTGAACAGTTAATTCCATCTCAATCAAAAGATATAAATGGCAACTTGTTTTGAACAGTTGTCATTTTTGTTTTTAAATCGATTAGGAATTGTTGATGTTGTGTCGTATCTGCATGAAACGGACGATGTTGCAACCCTTTTTGAATGGTACAAATTTCGTTCATCAATCCAAAAACGGATTCCGAAATATAATTTTCGAAGAATTGGATCCAAATGTAATCAATTGCGGTTTGATTGGGATGCAGCAGATCTTCCGCATAAAAGCGATAATCCCTCAATTCGTCCATCATGATTTCGTAAGAAGGGAAATAGTTTATGGGTGATGGGTTATTGGTGATGGTTTTGTGCAAAGCTGCAATCAAATGGGCTTTACTCAAAGTATTTTCAGTAAATCCATCTTTTAAGTGTCGCACAGGCGAAACGGTACAGATGCATTTACAATTTGGATTTAGTACTGAAATAGCAAATAGGATCGATTCAATACTTTGTGCTATGATTTCGGGTGACAACAGTTCTTTAACAAACTGCTTTTGCGGCACTTTATGGCAATTGGCAACTAATTCGTTGGTTTCAATGTTTCGGTATACCCAAGCCGTTCCAAATGTAATAATCAGGTGTGTCGATTTGGTTAATTGTTGATATGTTGTGTTGATCAAATCGTTTAACGAAGTCAGCAAGGTATTTTTATCCGGGTGCGATAGTTCTGAATGTACCTCAAAACAATGCCACAACTCATTATGGAAGAGAATATCGTTTTCAGTAAAATAGTTTTTTTGAACACACCGTTCCACAATTTTTGCCAATGATACCGGATTAAATAGGATACCAAAGGGATTCGTTGTCGCATGAAATTTGAAATACTCAAATTTCTTTCCCATACTTTCGGCAAAACAAGACCCTAATAACATGATTTTTGAATCATAGGTTATGGCATGTTCGTATTTTTGAATGGGTATTTTTGTGGTGAAGTTCATAAATTAATGAGTCAATTTGAAAATTTGAAAATTTGTCAATTTTATTCAAAAGTAGTGATAAAAAAGAAATCCTGAAATGTAATACAAATCAGGATTCGTGTTTTTCAATTTTCTATGTTACTTTATGAAATTTACTACATTTTCTAAAACCGCAGCAATTCCACTTACATTCTTTCCTTTTCCTGAAGCGAAAAACGGTTGGCCACCACCATTTCCGTCAATGTATTTTCCTAATTCTCTAATGACAGTTCCGGCATTTAGTCCTTTTTCAGTCACTAATTCTTTAGCAATATAGCAGTGGATATTTGGTGTGTTGTCTTCAATAGAAGCTAAGAAAACAAATGCATTTGGTTTGGCTGTCCCAATTGCTTGTGCTAAATCTTTAGTAGCACTCATGGATAAATCCACTTGTTTGGCTAAAAATTGAATGCCGTTTATATCTTTTAATTCAGTAACCAATGTGTTTTTTAATCCTTCGATTTTTTCTTTTACTAATTGCTCGAGTTGTTTTTTCAACTTCGCATTATCGTCTTGTAAAGTAGCGACCGATTTTAATACATCTTGTGGATTTTTCAATACTCCCTTAATTTCTGCTAAAGTGTTTTCTTGTGCGGTGTAATATTCTTTAACCGCATCACCCGTAATGGCTTCAATTCTTCGAATACCCGCTGCAACAGCACCCTCCGAGATAATTTTAAAATGCCATATTTCAGCACTATTTTTCACGTGAATTCCACCACATAATTCTTTGCTATCGCCAAATTCAATCATTCTTACGGAATCACCATATTTTTCACCAAATAACGCCATGGCACCTTTGTCTAATGCTTCTTTGATTGGAATGTTGCGGTGTTCAACTAATTGTAATTGGGCTTCAATTTGTGCATTGACACTATTTTCAACCTTACGTAATTCTTCATCAGAAACTTTTGAAAAATGCGAAAAATCAAAACGCAAATAATTTGGGTTTACTAACGAACCTTTTTGTTCTACATGCGTTCCTAAAATGTTTCTCAAAGCCAAATGCATCAAGTGGGTAGCTGAATGATTTTTAGAAGTGGAACTTCTTAAATCGGTATTGACTTGTGCTACAAAATTAGCAGTTACATTTTCAGGCAATTGTTTTGCAAAATGCAATATTAAGTTGTTTTCTTTTTTGGTATCGATAATTTCAATGGATTCGTTGGCAGAAACTAAGGTTCCTTTGTCGCCTACTTGACCACCACCTTCTGGATAAAACGGTGTGTTGTCTAAAACGATTTGGTATAAAACACCATCTTTTTTAGAAGCTACTTTACGGATGCGTGTGATTTTTACATCGTTTTCCGTTTGATCATATCCTACAAATGTTTCTACATTGCCCGGAATAATAACATTCCAATCTTCTGTTGAAACTTCTGAAGCAGCCCGTGAACGCGCTTTTTGTTTTTGTAATTCCAATTCGAATTCCGTTTCGTTAAAGGAATATCCTTTTTCGCGAAGAATTAGGGCTGTTAAGTCAATTGGGAAACCAAAAGTGTCATACAATTCAAACGCTTTGGCACCTGAAACTTCTTTCCCATTGGTTTCAGCTACTACTTTATCGAGCAATTGCAATCCTTGTTCTAAGGTTCGTAAGAAAGAAGCTTCTTCTTCACGAATTACGTTGGTAACCAATTGCTCTTGAGATTTGATTTCTGGGAAAAATTCACCCATTTGGTTGGCTAATACGGCAACCAATTTATTAATAAACGGTTCGTTTGTGTCTAAAAACGTAAAACCGTAACGAATTGCACGACGTAAAATTCTTCGAATAACATAACCTGCACCCGTGTTAGAAGGAAGTTGTCCGTCTGCAATAGCAAAGGCTACAGCACGCACGTGATCGACCACAACACGAATAGCTATGTTGGTTTTGTTTTGCTCTTCTGATATGTTTTTTACTTCGTTTGACGTATATTTTAATCCTGTAATTTCCTCAATTTTTGCGATAAGCGGCGTAAAAACATCCGTGTCATAATTTGAGGTTACGTTTTGCATGGCCATACACAAGCGCTCAAATCCCATTCCTGTATCCACGTGTTGTGCGGGTAATTTTTCTAATGAACCATCGGCTTTACGGTTAAATTCCATGAATACGTTGTTCCATATCTCAACCACTTGTGGATGATCGGCATTAACCAAATCACGACCCAACACTTTAGCTCTTTCTTCGTTTGAGCGCAAATCGATATGGATTTCTGAACACGGGCCACAAGGTCCTTGATCGCCCATTTCCCAAAAATTATCTTTTTTGTTGCCTAAGATGATGCGATCTTCAGAAACATATTGCTTCCAAATATCAAAAGCATCTTGATCAAAAGGTACATTTTCAGAAGGATTTCCTTCGAAAACAGATACATACAAGCGGTCTTTGTCTAATTTTAAAACTTCTGTAAGAAATTCCCAAGCCCAATCTAATGCTTCTTTTTTGAAATAATCACCAAACGACCAGTTGCCTAACATTTCAAACATGGTATGATGGTAGGTATCAAAACCTACATCTTCCAAGTCATTGTGTTTTCCTGAAACACGTAAGCATTTTTGCGTATCGGCAATTCGAGGATTTTTGGGTGTTCCGTTTCCTAAGAAAAATTCTTTAAATTGTGCCATCCCAGAGTTGTTAAACATTAGGGTAGGATCGTCTTTTAGAACAATAGGAGCAGAAGGAACGATTAGGTGCCCTTTGCTTTCAAAGAATTGTAAATAGGCTTTTCGAATATCTTGTGATTTCATGATCAATACGTTTATTCAGATTTTTTGCAACAGTTACTGGGTCAATACAAAATAAGGAGATGTTAATGGCTTCTCTAAAAAATAAAAATAGCATTAGAATGAAACATTTCTTAAATTTGTTCGTATAACCTATTGTAACCAATAAATTTGGCACAAAAATAGTATATTTTCATTTATGTCGAAGGTAAAATATTATTACGATTCAGAAAATTTAGCGTATAAGCGAATTCAAACCCGAAAAAGAAAGAAATTTGCCTATATCATGTTGTTTTTACTGTCTTCGGCTTTGTTTGGTTTTTTAATTTTTTTACTGTTGATCAATACGAGTTATTTTGAAACGCCAAAAGATAAAATTTTGGCGCGTGAAATCGAAGTAATGACAATGAATTATAAAGTATTGGACAAAAAAATCGATTTAATGAACGAAGTGTTAACAGCTATAGAGAATAGGGATAATAACATTTATCGAATTTATTTTAATACCTCGCCCATTTCTGAAGAAGAACGAAAATCTGGTTTTGGCGGTGTTAATCGGTATAAAGACCTGCAAGGGTATACCAATTCTGATTTAATTGAAAAGACAACCAAGCGGGTCGATATATTGACAAAAGAATTGGTGATTCAGTCAAAATCATTGGATGAAATTGTCGCCTTGGCCAAGCAAAAAGAAAAATTATTGGCAGCGATTCCAGCGATTCAGCCGGTAAAAAATGAAGATTTAAAACAAATGGCTTCTGGATTTGGATACCGAAGTGATCCTTTTACGAAAATTAGAAAGTTTCATTACGGCATGGATTTCACAGCTCGAACAGGGACGCCCATTTATGCTACGGGAGACGGAGTCGTCGTAAAAGCAGACAATTCTTTATCGGGATATGGCAACCATATTGAAATCAATCACGGCTATGGTTATGTTACTTTGTATGCGCATTTGAGTAAGTACAAGTGTCGATCGGGCCAACGGGTTAAACGGGGCGATATTATTGGTTATGTGGGAAGTACTGGGAGAAGCGAAGCACCACACTTGCATTATGAAGTAATGAAAAACAAACAAAAAATCAATCCGATGAATTTCTACTATGGAAGTATTTCGGCAAAAGAATATATAGAAATTGCTAAATTAGCCAATCAAGAAAACCAATCGTTGGATTAACGATTTTGAATTTTTAACTTGTAATTGAATGTAATATATGCATATAGAATTAGCACCAAATAAAAGATATTATAGCATTGGTGAAATTGCCAAAGCTTTTGATGTAAACGCCTCCTTGATTCGATTTTGGGATAAAGAATTTGATATTCTAAAACCGAAAAAAAATGCAAAAGGAAACCGCATGTTTACTCCCGAAGATGTGAAAAATTTACAATTGATATATCATTTGGTAAAGGAGCGTGGGTTTACGTTAGAAGGTGCCAAAACGCATTTGAAAGAAAACCAAAAGAAAACTTTAGATAAATTTGATATCATTTCGAAATTGGAAACGATAAAAGCCCAATTGAATACCCTTAAAAATCAATTATAATTAACTTTAAAATAAAAAAAAATGAGAAAATTTTTGCCTTGGATTGTAGTAGGAGGAATACTATTACTTGCAGTAGTATGGTTCGTAAGTGTTAAAAATGGTGCAATTTCAGTCGATCAAGCTGTTAAAAAAGAATGGGGAAATGTTGAAACCTCTTACCAAAGAAGAAATGATTTAATTGGCAACCTAGTAAATACCGTTAAAGGAGCTGCCGATTTTGAAAAATCTACCTTAGAATCTGTGATTTCAGCTAGAGCTAAAGCAACTTCGATAACGGTTGATCCAACCAACATTACTCCGGAGCAATTTGAGCAATTTAGTAAAGCTCAAAGTGGTGTTTCATCAGCTTTGTCAAGATTGTTAGTGTCGGTAGAAAAA
>NZ_JBILKB010000111.1:0-4522 GCF_044376915.1 Flavobacterium sp. | reverse complement strand
AAAATTAAAACTATTGAAACAAAAATACAAAAAAATAAAATTGGTTCAACTTAGAGTTAAAAAATGTTTTAATTTATTCCATTCAATGAATTTGCTGTCCCTTTTCCTATAACTCGTTCGTATCGATCCATGTTTTCTTTATAATACACTAAAACGGTATATTCATTTTCAGTTTGAAAAAAATTACCATCAATTGCATTTTCGTGATCAATATTTCCTTTTGGATCAACAGCTACATATTCATAATTTGTAAATCCTTGTTTAATTAAAATGTATTTTTCATACAATCCATTTTCAGAATTGAAATCCATTTTATTTTCAGGACTAAGGGCATAATTATTGAACATACCTGCAATGTAAATCGCTCCGTCAGCACTTCTAAAATTTGGGGCTGAAAGTGTGAAATGAACCCAACTGTAATCGGATTCGATTTCATTATTTTCTGAAAACAATCTACGGATTACAAAATTCCCATTTACATCCTCCCAAAAGTAATAAGGACTATTTGCTCTGGCATCATTTGTAAATAAGTGGGCCGTGTAAATTTCTTTTTTATTATCCACTTTTGAAATTGTATTACTCGGCAATCTTATTTCTTTGTTGTCAAAAAAATGAAACTCATTACCTGCCCAAAATTGTGTAGGCGCATCGTAACGGTATACTAAATCATTTCCAATAGTGAATTGAGGAAGAATATTTGTAATTGCAGTTTGGAATTTTCCATTTTGAATCAATACTGTTTTTACATTTTTCAACGCATTTTGAAAAACAATTTGATTTGATTTTACAGTGAACTCAAGGTTGTGTTTGAAGTCCATTTGTGAAACATTTCTAGGTCTTCTTACCTGTATTGGGACCGAAACTGCATTTTCGTATAATATGAATTTTCGTGAGAAAATAACTTCTCTTTCTTCATTCAATACTTTAAGCATATAATTGCCACTTATCTTAAATTGCAGAGAAGAGTTAGGGAAGTTCAACCTATAATGCGAATAACTCTGTAACGTATTGAATGAGCTTAGTGATTCTAAAATACGTTGGTTATCGATTCCTTCAAGGTATTCTCTTTTTTGAATATCGGTAGGTTTCCAATTGTAGTCACAATGAACAATTTCGTAATAAAAAGAAGCATCATTTCCATACAAATCGTCAAATTGTAATTGGAAATGTTCACCCAATTGAAAAATGGGCACCACATTTTGGTTGTTTTGTACAAATGATACGGTTTTAATGTGGTAAGGCGGAACTACTTCATTAAGGGCTTGTGAATAAAGTAGTTCTGTAGAAAGAATGCCAAGTAAACTTAAGATAAAGGTTAAATAAGGATTTCTCATTTTTGATTATTTGTGACGTAAATATACTAAACCTCTTTATTTTAAAGTAGATTTTCTTTGAAATAAAGCTAGCCTTCTTTTTTAACAGTATTTTCTGTTAAATATTTTGTAATGCAATGTAATTGAAATGTTTAAAGTTTTAGTTTTACTCGATAATCAAAAAAAAATTTTATGAAAAAAATGAACCAACTCGCTTTGAGCTTACTATTGTTTCCGATGGTAATTTTAGCTCAAACTATGGATTATGGACAAGCTATTCCATTTGATCCGAATGTAAGAACCGGTAAACTTGAGAATGGGTTAACCTACTACATAAAAAAGAATGCCAAACCAGAAAAGAAAGTAGACCTTCGATTGGTCGTAAATGCAGGTTCTATTTTGGAAGACGATGACCAACAGGGTTTGGCTCATTTTATGGAGCACATGTGTTTTAATGGTACGAAACGATTCCCAAAGAATCAATTAGTAGATTATTTACAAAGTATTGGTGTTAAATTTGGGCAACACTTAAATGCATACACAAGTTTTGACGAGACTGTTTACTTTCTTCCGATTCCATCTGATAATCCAGAGAAATTAGAAAAAGGATTTCAAATTTTGGAAGATTGGGCATTTAATACTGTATTGACTCCAGAGGAAATCGATAAAGAACGCGGGGTAGTTTTAGAAGAATATCGTTTAGGATTGGGCGCTGATAAACGTATGTTGGGGCATTATCTTCCAAAAATGATGCATAATTCTAAGTATGCTAATCGTTTGCCTATTGGTCAAAAAGAAATCTTAGAAAAATTTAAATACGAAACCTTAACTCGTTTTTACAAAGATTGGTATCGTCCGAATTTGATGAGCGTTATTGTGGTAGGAGATATTGATGTTGCCGAAATGGAAAAGAAAATAAAAGAGCATTTCGCTGCATATAAAAATCCAGCCAATGAAAAAGCGAGAAATGTTTTTGAAGTACCCAACCATAAAGAAACTTTTATTGCGGTAGAAAGCGATAAAGAAGCCACTGATACTCAAGTGCAATTATTCTATAAAGATTACACTGCACCAAAGAAAATAGTGAATGTGGGCGATTTTAGAAGTCAGCTTGTTGAAGGTTTGTTTGCAACCTTATTAAACAATCGTCTAAATGAATTGACTAATTCACCTAAACCACCTTTTACATTTGGATTTACCTATTATGGAGGTACCTATGCTAGAAATAAAAAAGCATATCAATCTTTTGCTATGATGGCTGAAAATCAACAATTAAGTGCTTTGAAAGTATTGGTTACAGAGAATGAAAGAGCTAAAAAATATGGTTTCACATCAGGTGAATTGGATAGAGCTAAAGCAAGCTTTTTAGCACAAATTGAGAAAAGTTATAACGATAGGGCTAAAACTAATTCAGATAGATTTGTGGGAGAAATGCAATCGCATTTTCTTGAGCAAGAACCCGTTCCTGGAATAGAATGGACTTTCGAGACCATGAAAAAATTAATGCCAAACATTATTTTGAAAGATGTAAATGATTTGATTAAAGATTACATAAAAGAAGATAACCGAGTGGTTGTTTTTACTGGGCCGGAAAAAGATAATCTCAAAAAAGTTACGGAACAGGAAGTATTAGAGGCATTAAAAGTAAATGAAGCCGATTTGAAACCATATGAAGATAAGGCGCTAGCGACGAGTTTACTTAGAAAAGAGTTAAAAGTTGGAACAGTTGTAAATAGAGAAGCAAATGCTACTTTAGGAACCAAAACCTTAGTTTTATCTAATGGGGTAAAAGTAGTTTACAAAACTACCGATTTCAAAAATGATGAAGTGATTTTTGAAGCTGTAAGTTTAGGAGGAAGTAATTTGTACTCTAATGAAGTAATGAAAAAAGTACAATTTGCAAATGGAGCTTTAGCTGAAGCGGGATTCTCTGGGTTGAAATTGAATGATATCAATAAATTCATGACTGGAAAAATTGCGCGTGTAAATCCATACATAAGTAATACCACAGAAGGGCTTAGAGGAAATACTACTCCAAAAGATTTAGAATATTTATTCCAGATGGTACATGCATATTTCACCGATTTAAATTTTGATCCAGAAGCATTTGAAGGCTTTAAACAAAAGCAAGCTAGTTTCTTTAAGAATATGGCTTCGGAACCACAATATTATTTCCAACAAGAGTTTTATACGTTTTTGAATAAAGAAAACCCAAGATTTAATGGAATAATGCCAACTGATAAATCCTGGGCAGAAACAGATTATAAGTTAGCCTATGATAAATACAAAGAGCGTTTTGCAAATGCAGCAGATTTCGAGTTTTTCTTTGTAGGAAATGTAGACGATAAAACTATCGAAGCTTTTGCTACTAAATATTTGGCGTCTTTGCCTACAACAGCAACCAAAGAAAAAACAGTAGACTTAGGTTACCGAATGTTAAAAGGTGATTTAAAGAAAGTAGTCAACAAAGGAACCGATCCTAAAAGTAATGTGACTATTATGTTTTATGGTGAAGCAAAATATTCTCCAAAGGAAGCTTTAGCTATGGAAGCTTTAGGTGAAGTTTTGACCATTAAACTAGTTGAGCAATTGCGTGAATCAGAAAGTGGAGTTTACGGTGTTTCAGCTCGAGGCACCATGAACAAAGTGCCTTACGGTCTTTATAATTTTAATATTGGTTTCCCTTGTGGGCCTGAAAATGCTGAAAAGCTTACGGCATCTGCATTGAACGAATTGCAAAAAATTATTACCAATGGTCCAGAGGAAAAAGATTTAGCCAAATACAAAGAAGGAGAATTGGCAGATTATAGAAAAGATAGTAAAGAAAACCGTTTTTGGTTGGCGAATTTCACTAAATCTTTTTTAAATAGTAGCAATCCTGAAAATGCATTGAAATATGAAGCTGAAGTAAATGCTATAACAGCTAAAGATATTCAAGAAGTTGCTAAAAAATATTTAACTAAAGATAAAGTAATTGGGATGTTGATGCCTGAAAGTAAAATATAGATACGAAGAGAGTATTTATGACTAAAACCTGCTATTTCTATTGAGTAGCAGGTTTTTTTATTATTTTACTTAAAACAAACCGGTATAATTTCGCCAGGAGCTAAACAATATCGTGTTACTAATTCAGGGCTAATCTTTTTGGTATAGTCTTCTTCAATAACAGTAAATCCAATGCTTCGTAATTTGTCAAAATAATCGCGTCC
>NZ_JBILKB010000110.1:0-4535 GCF_044376915.1 Flavobacterium sp. | reverse complement strand
CGTCAATTGCGTCTTAGAGACATGGGCGGAATTATTGTGGTGGATTTTATCGATATGCAAAATCCAGATAACCGCAGAGTTTTATATGATTTCTTGAAAGAAGAAATGAGTGACGATAAGGCCAAGCATAAAATCTTGCCTCCTAGTAAATTTGGATTAATTCAAATCACTAGACAAAGAGTTAGACCCGAAGTAAATATTAAAACCAGAGAAGAAGACCCCAACAATGAACATGGGGAAATTGAAGCTCCAATTTTAATTATTGATAAAATATCGGCTGACCTTGAACGCATTATCAAAGACCACAAAAAAGTAGTACTTAACGTGCATCCATTTGTGGCAGCATACCTTACAAAAGGTTTTCCATCCTTACGTTCAAAATGGTTTTTTGAACATAAGAAATGGGTGAAAATTATACCTCGTGACGCTTACACGTATCTAGAATATCACTTCCTTGACAATGAAGGAACTGAAATTATAGTAAAATAATACCGGGATGTATCCTGTAATAAAAAACCGCCTTTCAAAAGATTGGCGGTTTTTTTATACCTGAAGTCCACTGGACTTCCTCCTCTTATTATCAAATCTCGTGACGCTTACACGTATCTAGAATATCACTTCCTTGACAATGAAGGAACTGAAATTATAGTAAAATAATACCGGGATGTATCCTGTAATAAAAAACCGCCTTTCAAAAGATTGGCGGTTTTTGTTTTTAAAAATTATCTTTTGTCTTTAAAAAAAACCTTCATCAAATCGCCACACTCTTGTTCCAAAACTCCTGAAACCACTTGCGTTTTGGGATGCAATTGCGTTCCCATTTTTTGAAATCCGCGATTTTCATCGGAAGCACCAAAAACAATTTTTGAAATTTGTGACCAATACAAAGCACCGGCACACATTTGACAAGGCTCTAAAGTAACATATAAAGTACAATCTTTTAAATACTTACCGCCTAAAAAATTAGCCGCACTGGTTATCGCTTGCATTTCGGCATGGGCCGTAACATCGTGCAACAACTCGGTTAGATTGTGTGTGCGTGCAATCACTTTGTTGTCAATCACCACAACAGCTCCTACAGGAATTTCGCCTTTTTCAAAAGCAACTTCAGCTTCTTGTAAGGCTTTCCTCATAAAATATTCGTCGGTAAAAATTTGTTCCATAAGTGCAAAAATACGACAACCAATTCTTACTTTTGTAGTGCTATGGAAAATTTGCTTTCAAAAATTCACAATCCTACCGATGTAAGGAAACTCCCTGAAAATCAATTGCCTCAATTGGCCAAAGAAGTGAGAGACTTCATCATTGATATCGTTTCCAAGAAGGAAGGGCACTTGGGAGCCAGTTTGGGGGTTGTCGAATTAACCATTGCGTTGCATTATGTTTTCAATACCCCCGAAGACTTATTGGTTTGGGATGTGGGCCATCAAGCTTATGGACATAAAATCCTAACTGAAAGGAGAACTGTTTTTTACACCAATAGAGCATTGAACGGAATTTCGGGATTTCCAAAACGAAGTGAAAGTATTTATGATGCCTTTGGCGTGGGGCATTCTTCTACCTCTATTTCAGCAGCTTTAGGAATGGCCTTAGCCTCGCAATTAAAAGGTGACACAGACAAGCAACACATTGCAGTAATTGGCGATGCTTCTATTGCAAGCGGCATGGCCTTTGAAGGCTTAAATCATGCGGGTGTTACCGATGCCAATTTATTAGTGGTATTGAACGACAATGCTATTGGAATTGATCCAAGCATTGGCGCTTTAAAAAATTATTTGACCGCCGTAAAAGAAGGGAAAAATCCAAAACAAAACAACATCATAAAATCTTTAAATTTTGACTATTCAGGTCCAATTGACGGCCATGACTTGCCAAAATTAGTTTCAGAATTGAACCGATTAAAAAATGTAAAAGGTCCAAAATTTTTACATGTAATTACCACAAAAGGCAAAGGATTACAATTGGCCGAAGAAGACCAAGTAAAATATCATGCGCCTGGTAAATTTGACGCTGCAACCGGTAAAATTCATCCCAAAGAAGAATCGCATTTGCCACCAAAATTTCAAGATGTCTTTGGATACACCTTGGTTGAATTGGCCCAACAAAATGAAAAAATCATCGGAATTACTCCGGCTATGCCTTCTGGAAGTTCGATGAAATATATGATGGAAGCCTTTCCAAAACGTGCCTTTGACGTAGGAATTGCCGAACAACATGCAGTTACACTATCGGCAGGAATGGCTACACAAGGGATGGTTGTTTTTTGCAACATTTATTCTACCTTTTTACAACGTGCCTATGACCAATTGATACACGATGTAGCCTTGCAAAATTTACCCGTAATTTTTTGTTTGGACCGTTCGGGATTTGTTGGCGAAGATGGCGCCACCCACCATGGTGTGTTTGATATTGCTTATCTGAATTGCATACCCAATATGATTTTAGCAGCCCCTTTAGACGAAATTGAGTTGCGCAACCTGATGTTTACCGCTTCAGAAGGGCTAGAACACCCAATCGCTATTCGCTATCCACGAGGAAGAGGAGAAAATACCAATTGGCAACAACCTTTTGAAAAAATCAGTATTGGAAAATCCAAAATGCTTCAAAAAGGAAGTAAAGTAGCGGTAGTATCGACAGGGACTATTGGAACAAATGTGACTAAAGCTTTTGCCCAACTAGAAAATAAATCCCTTTTTTCTCATTATCATTTTCCTTTCATTAAGCCGTTAGACAGCGCATGTATTGATCAAATTATCAATACACACGAAGTCATGATTACCCTTGAAGACGGCGTAATTAAAGGCGGTTTTGGAGCACAAATTAATTCGATCGTAGCGCTTCAAAATAAAAAGATATCCATTATTAACTTAGGTATTCCGGATACATTTATTGAACAAGGAACGGTTTTGGAGCAACAACAATTTTGCAACATTGACGTTTTAAGTTTACTAGAATTATTTAATACCCTCTCGCATGATTAAAAAAATTTCTATCATTTTGTTGTTTTTTACTTTACAAAACAATTGGGCACAAGTTATTAAAACCGAAGTCAAAGACAGTACGTCTCAATGGATAAAAGTGAATAAAGTGGGGCTTGATATTTCCCAAATTTCTTTTGTCAATTGGAATGCTGGTGGAAACAATTCGGTTTCAGGGCTGTTAAAAGGTAATTTCATTAGATCCTATGTTAAGGGTAATTTTCATTGGAAAAACGAATTAATTGGTCGCTATGGTATTAACAAACAAGAAGGCCAAGAAATGAGAAAAACAGATGATCAACTTCAAATAAATTCTACTTTTGGCTACCGAACCGATACGATTTCCAACTGGTATTATGCGGGTAAATTTAATTTTAATACGCAATTTGCCAATGGATATGCCTATCCCAATACCGATTTAGCCATTTCAAAACCTTTTGCACCAGCATATGTTTTTGTAGGAATTGGTGCCGAATACTCTAGAAAAGACTTGAACTTAAATTTATATCTCTCCCCTTTAACCAACAAAACAACACTTGTTTTTGATCAAAGATTAGCCAATCAAGGAGCATTTGGAGTAAACAAAGCAATTTATGACAGTAATGGCGCTTTAATTCAAAAAGGAGAAAATACGCGAACAGAGGTAGGAATATTAATTTCAAACCAATGGAAAAAAGAGGTTTGGACCAATATTAATTTGGAAAACCGCTTGAGTCTTTATACCGATTATATCAATAAATTTGGCAATATAGATATTGATTGGCAAATGCAATTGGCCATGGTTGTCAATCAATATGTAAAAGCAAATATTGGCACCCATGTAATTTACGATGACGACATTAAATTTAAAGAAGAAAGAGGTGGTGCTCAGGTAATAAAAGGTCCTCGCGTTCAGTTGAAACAAATTTTAGGCGTGGGCATTGAATATATATTTTAATAAAAAAGGCGCTGATATCTCAGCGCCTTTTTTATTCTAGTATAGCAATTATTGAAGAATAATTTTTTCCGAATAAGAAAGATTAGCTCCTTTAAGATTCAGTATATAAATTCCCTTTTGCAATCCGGAAAGATTTACAGTGTTGTTCGTTAAATAATCTCCTGTTTTTGAAAAAACAATTCTACCATTGATGTCATAAATAGCTAACGTCATATCCCCTGAAAAGTTTTCAATAGCAATATTAAAAAGTCCATTCGAAGGGTTTGGATACACCTTTACTCCTTTATTGAATACCGTGTCGTTTTCTGAAAGTGAAGTTGCCGAAAATGTTCCAGAAAATACCCCACGCCCATAGGTAGCCGCATAAACTCTATTGTCGTTTCTAAGATCTAAATCCAATACTTTAACATTACTCATTCCATTATAGGATTGATTCCATGTTGGTGTAGTTGTATTAAAGTTATTGGTATACCAAACCCCTAATTCGGTTCCTACAATAACTTCGTTGGCATTTAATGGGTTTTTAAGAATACATTTAACGGGTAAATCGGGTAAGTTTCCTTCTTTAGAAACCCATGTAATTCCTCCATTAGCAGTATACCAAATGCTCACCACATTAT
>NZ_JBILKB010000109.1:0-4536 GCF_044376915.1 Flavobacterium sp. | reverse complement strand
GGGTAACCGTCGCCAGGGTTCGAGTCCCTGTCTCTCCGCTTTTTTTGTTTTCGGGGTGTAGCGTAGCCCGGTTATCGCGCCTGCTTTGGGAGCAGGAGGCCGCAGGTTCGAATCCTGCCACCCCGACAAAAACAGTACTAGGTTGCGTAGCTCAGCTGGATAGAGCAACTCACTTCTAATGAGTAGGTCCCAGGTTCGAATCCTGGCGCGATCACAAAAAAGCCTTGCGATGCAAGGCTTTTTTGTGATATTAAATTACTCGATGCATTTGATATTCTTCATAAAAAGAACATCGGGATTTGATTTTGTTTGCAACGTTTCAGATGACAGCTCACTTTTTATCACATAATCTTTAGAATCTCCTGCAAATTGGATGCGCATCAGCGTAAGTGGACTATTTTTAAGCTCTTCATAGTTTGTTTTGCCAAAATAGAAATACCCCGTTAGTATCCTAATGTTGTTTTTGTCTTTGGTGTCATAATTAAGTACACTACAGCTTTCTTCGGTGTCTGCGATAAGCGTTACAATTTTACCATTTTTTAATTGTAATATTATTTTTGACGAAGGATTTATACATTTTGTGGGAATAAAATCTTTACTTTTTTGCAATACTTGTATTTCCAACATCGGAACGCCATTATTATTTAATAAACTGAAAAATAAATATTCGTTGGTGTTGCCAAAAATTTTTTCATCCATCAATACTTCTTTGAGTATTTTTAATGAAGTAGAATCAGTTTTTTCTTCCACTTCATAGCGGCAATCCTTGTCTTGAGCGAATATTGATAATGGTAAGAGTAGTATAAAAAAAAGAATTTTATTCATGGTTGTTAAATTTTAGTGCAAAGTAAAACTATTTTTTCGTTTTCTAAAGCAGTTGTAAAAAAAGCAAACACATTTCCACCATCGCTAATTTTATGTTTTTTCTTAATTTCATCGGGCTTCAACGGAAAATTTCGCGTAGAAATATTTAATTTTTTTTTCTCAATGTATTGTTTAATTTTATTTTTCTGATAAGGAACAATATTATCAACAATAAAACTACGTCCAGGAAAATTGATCAACTCATTTGATGTATACAAATGTGAATGTTGGTGCAGTTTCTCCAATTTAAATAGATTGGAAATTGCTTCAAAACCTCCCGATTTCATTATGGAAGCATTGGGCTCGTAAAGGTATTTTTTGGGTTGGCAATAACTAGCATTATAAGTTTGATCCAAATCAATTATAGTAGTTGTTGTTTTACTCTTTTCAATATTTACAGCTGTAACTGTTGGCGTTTTGGTACTGTTTTTCTCTATTTTCCAGAGGATTTCTTTTACTTCATTATCTACGGCAACTATATGTATTTCAGCTACATTTTTGAGTTCTAGTAATCCGGCATGTAAATCCAGCATGGGGGCCGTTTTGATGAGTAGGGTATCGGTGTACTGGAAATAGTAATTTTGTAATTCTATAACATTTGGAATACAATCTGAAAGTAAAAATACTTTTCCTTTGGCCTCATTTCTGCGGGAAGGATCAATATAAATACAATCATATTTTTGGTTCAATTGATTGATGATTTCGGCACTATCACCTAGGTAACAAGTGATGTTTGTACAATTTAATGTTGAAAAATTATGTTTTACAATTGCAGATAATTCCGGATTCAATTCACAATGAAAGACCGACTTGAATTGTTTTGAAAAATAGTAAGCATCGATACCAAAGCCACCGCTACAGTCTATTAATTTTTCCCCATGCACCAATGATGCTTTGTATTTTGCAGTAGTTTCCGATGAAGTTTGTTCTATTGAAATTTTTTCAGGATAAACTATGTTAGCAGTAAAAAACCAAGTGGGTAATTTATCTTTTGCCTTCTTTTTGGAAGTTATTTGGTTGATGATTGATGCGTAATTAACATCAGGAAAAGGATTTTTCTTTAAGGCTAAAGTAGCGCTATCAGAACCTAAATTTCTAGTAATAAAACTTTGAATGTCAGATTGTAAAAGTTGTTGGAACTCCAATTTATAAGTTTTTAGTAAATGCTTTAATAATTGTGTTATCAGGAAAAAATTCTTTACCAATTACTTTCAATGAAGTATAAAAGGGTACGGCAATGATCATGCCTGTAATGCCGAATAATAATCCACTAATTAAAATGACTAAGAAAATTTCTAAAGGATGTGAATTGGTACTTTTAGAAAAAATTAAAGGCGAACTAATGTTGTTGTCAATTACTTGTACGAGAGTCATTCCAATAAAAATGTACAATGTAGTTGGGAGTGTTTCATTAGCAAAATCAGCTCCTGCTCCTATGCCGCTTGTCATCACTAATAAACAGGCTACTATAGATGCAATTATTGGTCCAACATAAGGTACAATATTAAAAACAGCACATAATAATGCAATGATTAAAGCATTTTCAATTCCAAAAATTAAAAACAGAATTAAATAAAGTAGCATTACAATGCCTAATTGCAATAGTAATCCTAAGAAGTATCGCGACAATAAGCGATTGATTTCTTTTACAGAATTGACTATTTTTTCTTTTTGATTTTCAGGTAACAGTTTTTCAAATTTTACATAAATGGCATCCCTTTCCTTTAAAATGAAAAAAGTTATGAATAAGACCGATGCAAATCCAATACTAAAGCTACCTAATGTATTTAATAAACTATTTATGAAATTGGGAATGAATTCAAATGTTGCAAATGATGATAATTTACTGCTTTCTATTAGTTGTTTGGTGTTTATGTTGTGGGTATCTAAAAACAAGGAAATGTTTTGAAGTAAAATATGATAATTACTTTCCAATGCGGTAACATCTACTAATGATAAATTTTTACCTTGAGCTAATAATAGGGGGACAAAAAGCAATATAAATCCAGAAATTAATAGAAAAGCTAGTAATAAGGCAGTAATTGCTGCGAAAGTGTTTTTAAATTTTAATCTTCGTTTTAAAAAAAGCACTAAAGGATGAAACAATAATGAAATTACAATTGCTAAAAGGCAATAGAGGATCACAGTGGAAATTTTATATAAAAAAAATAAAGCAATACCAGTAGCGAGCAGTATGCCAACTGCTTTGACTATGCCAAATGAAATTTCTTTTGAAGTCATTGAATTAGTTTTTAAATACGTAATTTATAATATTGGCACCCATTTTTAATGCTTTTTCTCGGACTTGGATTGGGTTATTGTGAACTTCTGTGTCTTCCCATCCATCACCTAAGTCGCATTCAAAGGTATATAAAAGAACCAATCGACCGTTAATAAATATACCAAAAGCTTGTGGTTTGTTGTTGTCGTGTTCGTGAATTTTAGGCAACCCATTTGGAAAAGAGTAAGGTTCTTGAAAAATAAGATGATTGGAAGGGATTTCTACTAACGCGTTATTTGGAAAGACTTTTTTTATTTCTTTTCTGATGTAAGCGTCCATTCCATAATTGTCATCGATATGTAAAAAACCTCCAGATGTAAGGTAGTTTTTCAAATTCTGAATATCATTAGCGCTAAAAACCACATTGCCATGCCCCGTCATGTGAACAAATGGATAATTAACAATTTCTGCGCTTCCAACATCGACTACACTAACTTTTGGCGTTAAAGTTGTTTGAATGTTTTGGTTGCAATAGCTTACTAAATTGGGTAAAGAAGTTGGATTGGCATACCAATCACCTCCTCCGGAATACTTCAAAACTGCAACTTCTTGAGTGAATCCAAAAAGGTGAAATAAAATGAGTCCGATGAGTAGTGTTTTATTCATTAAGTAAGGCAAGGGTATGACAGGCCACTAGTGCGGCGGTTTCGGTGCGTAGTCTGGTATTTCCCAAAGTTACGGGAATAAAATGATTGGCAATCGCTAGATTGATTTCTTTTGTTGAAAAATCGCCTTCTGGTCCTATTAATAGGATGACTTTTTCATTTTTAGTAATTGCTTTTTGAAACGATTTTTTATCGGTCTCTTCGCAATGGGCAATAAATCGATGCCCTTCACTATTTGATTTCACAAATTGTGAGAACAAAACAGGTTCGTTAATTTTGGGTAAATATAAATGTAACGATTGCTTCATGGCCGCTTGGATGATTTTTTCGGCACGATCAATTTTATATACTTTTCGCTCGGAATGATCACAAATAATGGGAGTTATTTCGTGAATGCCTATTTCGGTGGCCTTTTCTAAAAACCACTCCATACGGTCGTTCATTTTGGTAGGAGCAACGGCTATGTGCGTGTAAAAAGAATCAGGTTGTTGAAAGGTTTCTTTTGTGATTGTTACCTCACATTTTTTCTCGGAAGCCAATATGATTTCGGATTCAAATAAAAAACCTAAGCCATTAGTAATAAAAACCTTATCACCTTCTTTTTTACGTAACACTTTAATAATATGCTTACTTTCCTCTTTGTCGAAAAAGAAAGTAGTATCACCTTTTTTTATATCGGAATTATAGAATAGTTGCATAGTTTTTAATTTTTGTCTAACCAGTTTTTCCAATCTTTCCCTACATTGTCCCAATTATAAACTTCATGAATTGGTTCTCTTTTATCAT
>NZ_JBILKB010000006.1:0-45682 GCF_044376915.1 Flavobacterium sp. | reverse complement strand
GATAGAGGTAAGGTTCATGCGATAATATAAGGGCAACAACACTTTGGCAATGATTAAAAAACCTATGGCGTTCCCCAAAACAAATTGGAAGTATTTGAACTGCAAATCAGGATTGCCTACTTCGCCTGGAACCGAAATAAAAGTAACACCCGACAAGGCTGTTCCAATCATTCCAAAGGCCACTAAATACCATTTTGAGTTTTTATTGGCTTTAAAAAAAGCATCATTTCCACTGTCTTTTCTACTCACAAGGTGGGAAATAACAAACAACAAACCAAAGTAAACAACGATTAATAGTAATATGGCAAATGGACTCATTTTTCTGATTATTTTTAGTGGTAGCAATTTACACAAATAATCTTCACATTTTCAAATAATCTAACGCCGAAAATTTGTTACTTTTGTGAAATGGAATTGCCTTCAAAATTAGTAGAGAACGCCGTGAATGAAATGGCACAATTACCGGGAATAGGTAAGCGTACTGCCCTTAGATTGGTATTGCATTTGCTCAAACAGCCGCTCGATCAAACCGAAGCTTTAGCAGATGCTTTGGCAACGATGCGCAAAGACATTCAATTTTGTATGACATGTCACACCATTTCTGATGAAGAAATGTGTGCTATTTGTTCCAATGCGTCTCGTGATGCTTCTATTATCTGTGTGGTAGAGGATGTGCGCGATGTAATGGCCATTGAAAACACCAATATGTTTAAAGGGGTCTACCATGTATTAGGGGGGAAGATTTCTCCAATTGAAGGCATCGGACCTTCGCAATTGAAAATTACTTCATTAGTAGAAAAGGTGAAAGGGGGGAGTGTCTCTGAAATTATTTTTGCCTTGAGTTCAACTATGGAAGGCGATACCACAAATTTTTACATTTACAAACAACTCAAAGACTTTACGATTAAGATGTCAACGATTGCTCGAGGTATTTCTGTTGGCGACGAATTGGAGTACGCTGATGAGATAACCTTAGGTAGAAGTTTACTACACCGCATACCTTTTGAAACGTCTATCAAACAATAATTTTATTCGTTGATTTGACAACCAAAACATTTGCGAGCATCTAAATCAAATTGGTAATCCAATCCCAATTCAAAGGTACCTCCCGATTTTCCGATTTTTAAGTTAATAGCATCGTAAGATAATCCCACTTTATAATTTTCATATTGCAATCCTGTAAAAAAGTTAATTGATATTAATGGTATAAAATTAATGAGTTAATAATTTACAAAAAAAACAAATATCCCTTATACATTCATAACAGATTTCAGTGAAATAGCAAATATTTTTTGATAGGTATTAACTCTTTTTTTTAAATTTTAGTATTATAAATTACAAAAACAGGCTTGTAATTATTTTTTTTTATTAAATTAGCAGCCTAATCACTAAACGAATAGTAAAATGAAAAAAGTAGTAGTCTTAGCATTGCTAATGGTAGCATCAGTTACTTTTGCTCAAGAAACAAAAAAACAATCAAAATGGGTTATAGGTGTAGGTGCAAACTTTATCGACAACACCAATACAATTGATAATAATTTTGTAGACGTTTCCAACTGGAATGCCACGATGGGTGTTTCTAAATTATCCGCACAATATTTTTATAATTCTAAGTTTTCAATATCTTCTGAGTTTTCATTGAATAGACTAAACAAAGATGTGATGCAAAATGGAGAAAGTATTGCCGTAAATATGGCGTATTTTGGTGTAGATTTAAATGCGCGTTACAATGTAGCAAATTGGTTCAAATTGCCAAGTAAATATGCCCTTGAACCAATTGTAGGTGTTGGAGCTTCATGGACCGATGGTACGCCAAATAAAAGCGTAAATACAGGTGTGTCTATAGGGTATCAAATTAATGACATCTACGGAATTAGACTACAAACTTTAGGAAAATTTGCTTCAGAGCAAAATACTGTAGGTAATAATATGATCCAACATTCGATCGAATTGTATTTCAATTTATAATACTTTCTATAAGGCGATCAAATCAGAATAAACCCTGAAAAGTAATATTGCTTTTCAGGGTTTTTTTATGTACTGATGTTTTTGTTTTTTAAATCACACCCTAATATTTTTAATTTTTTACTAATTTAAAATATTGATTTTTAATGCATTAGTATGGTTTAGTGTTTTTATTTTACCACTAAATAATAAATCAACATATATTATTTTGTAATTTAGCGCTCCAAATAAACAATAATGAGCCTAATAGTATTGACAGGAACCACAGGGTATATTGGTCAAAACCTAACTAAATTTTACGATTTCAAATCCAAGAAAAACAAATCGATTTCGTTGCGTTTTCAAAACTGGTACAAAATGATGCCACAAGAAACTGAAACAATTATTCATTTGGCGGCCATCAATCAAAATCCGCAGGATAGTGCTTTTGACGAAGAATATTTTAGAGTTAATACCGAGCTTACGGCAAAGTTGTTTCGGTATTTTATGAGTTCTAAAGCCAAAACATTTATTTTTATTAGTACTACCGCTCTGGCAGATAAGCAACTTACTCATATTACTGAAGCTTCAGCAGTGCAACCTACAGATCCTTTTTTGAAATCAAAATACGATGCCGAGCAATTCATACAAAAACAAGAATTGCCTGCGGGTAAACGCGCCATCATTTTAAGAGTAGCGCCATTGTATGGAAGAGAAACTAAAAGTATATTACACAATACGTTCATACATTGCAAAACATTTCCATGGTTTTATGGTGCCTTAGATGCCAAACATTCTTTTTGTCATATCGATAATTTAACTGAAATCATCTATCGCATCACAGAAAATCCCGAATTTGCCTCGGGAATTTATAATGTTGCAGATGAAGAGCCTATCGATTCCATACAATTTGTAAATTGGATGGCCGAAGTATTAGAAAAAAAAGCAAGCATTTACAAGGTTCCAAGAGGACTGTTGAACCTAATTGCTAAATTGGGGAATGTTTTTCAATGGAGTTTCAATACCCAAAAGCTTTTTGAGAAATCGCAGTCACGCATTGTCAATTGCAATAAAATTAAAGATACCTTACAATTGGAAAAAATGCCAGTAAACACGCAAGCTGCAGTCTTGAAGACCATTGAATATTACAATTCCATAAAAATTTAAAGGATTCTACTTCGGTTCTTTCCATACTTGCAACATATTAATTTTTTAAATTTGAGGCCAAGATAAAATATTGTCTTAAATTTGACAGCTGTAATGGGTAGCATACCGATTGCAGTTGTCAACAATAAATGATAAAAATGACCATAAAAAATATTTGCTGTATTGGAGCAGGATATGTAGGAGGACCTACTATGGCTGTCATCGCACAAAAATGTCCGCACATTAAAGTAACTGTGGTAGATGTAAATGAACACCGCATCAACGCCTGGAACAGTGCTAATGTGGAAGACTTGCCTATTTACGAACCGGGTTTGGCTGAAGTTGTGCAAGAGGCAAGAGGACGAAATTTATTTTTCTCCACCAATGTCGATCAGGCCATTGATGAAGCCGAAATGATCTTTATTTCAGTAAACACACCCACTAAAACCTATGGTGCAGGTAAAGGGATGGCGGCCGATTTGAAATACATTGAATTGTGTGCTCGTCAAATTGCCAAAGTTGCCAAGTCGGATAAAATTGTAGTGGAAAAGTCGACACTTCCCGTACGAACAGCTAGTGCTATCAAAGAAATTTTAACCAATACGGGTAACGGTGTGCGGTACCAAATATTATCCAATCCCGAGTTTTTAGCAGAAGGAACGGCTGTGGCCGATTTGTTTCATCCCGATCGTGTATTGATTGGTGGCGATACTACTTCAGACGGACAAAAAGCTGTACAAGCTTTAGTAGAAATTTATGCCAATTGGGTACCCACAGAAAAGATTTTGACCACTAATTTATGGTCTTCTGAATTGTCTAAACTTACTGCCAACGCCTTTTTGGCCCAACGGGTTTCATCAATCAATGCCTTGAGTGAATTGTGTGAAAAAACGGGTGCCGATGTCAATGAAGTGGCGCAAGCCATTGGATTAGACAGTAGAATTGGACCAAAATTCTTAAAAGCATCGGTAGGTTTTGGAGGTTCTTGTTTTCAAAAAGATATTTTGAACTTGGTCTACATTGCCAAATCTTACGGTTTGGAAGAAGTGGCCAGTTATTGGGAGCAAGTAATTATCATGAACGACCACCAAAAGCGAAGATTTGCTAAAAATATCATTTCGACTTTATACAATACGGTAGCCAGTAAAAAAATTGCTTTTTTGGGTTGGGCTTTCAAAAAAGACACCAACGATACTAGAGAATCTGCAGCCATCTATGTGGCTGATGATTTGTTAAATGAACAAGCAGCAATTGCGGTTTATGATCCGAAAGTGAAAGTGCAGCAAATGTACGCCGATTTGGACTATCTTGAATCCCGTACAGCTGTGGATAATCAAAAACTCCTAACAGCGTATCCAAATCCATATGATGCCTGCCAAGGAGCACATGCAATTGCAGTATTGACCGAATGGGACGAATTCAAGTCCTATGATTGGCAAAAAATTTACGAAGGCATGTTAAAACCCGCCTTTGTTTTTGACGGACGCAATGTCTTAGACCAAAAAGCTTTGGAGCAGATTGGTTTTGTTTATAAAGCGATTGGAAAATAAAACGTGAAGTATAAAAAAAAGTCCCGATGTTTATCGGGACTTTTTTTTGTTATTTGAATACGGCTAAAAGGATACCTGCTAAACTGGCTAGTACACTCGAAATACCTACAATTTCTCCCGTACTTGTTTTTTGCTTTTCTGGTTTCATAGGAACTATGATTTTACTACCCGGTAATACTCTTGGATAATTTCGAATACCAAAAAACGAACCACTAGTACTCGCAGAACCATTGGCATGCACAACATATACTTTTTTCAACCAACCTCTCTCTGTAGTTCCTCCCGAGTTGTTGATGTAATATTTTACGCCCTTCCCTTTTTTATATGGTACTTCGGTAGTAAACATTACACTTCCAGAAATCGTTACGGTATAACTTTTATTAGGAATTTGTATGGCATCTCCCGGTTGTAAGACCAAATTACGGGTACGATTCGGATTTCGGTTGATGGCTTTCCAATCAATAGGAATGTTTAATCCATTTCGAACTACTCTAATGGCTTCTTTGTCGGCTTCGTCCGATAATCCACCCGCTCGGTTTATGAAATCCAACACGCGTTCTTCTTTTTTAACGATGGCATAACCACCAGGATACAATACTTCTCCACTCAAGGTAACCATTTGTGGGGTTTCAAAAGTAACAATGCGACGCACTTCTACCTGATCTTGTGCTTCCATAACAAAGGCAGCTGCGGCTTCAGGGTTTTTGGGGTCAATTGTCAAGTTGAAGGATACAATTTTTTCCTGGTCTTTGGGGTTGTATGTAGTATCTTTTTTATTACGAAATACAGTAACTGTACTGGCTGCTTTGTCTGTAAAATATTCAGATTCTAATAATAAATCATACAATGTCATGCCGGCAACATACCCATAAGTGCCCGGTTTTCTTACTTCACCGTCAATAGATATTTTGTAACTGTCTAGTAGTTCTTGATTGAAAAACACCATCACAATGTCCTCTTTTTGAAGTGTCATATTGGCCGCAGCGTCTCCATTGAGTGCTGCTTGTAAATTGAAACTGATGTATTCTTTGGTCAAATCTTCCTTTTGACGTACTAGCGAAGCTTTGCTTAAAAACACATTTTCAGCTACACCGTCTGCTTTTATTACCAAATCCTTGATGGTCATGGTACCGGATAGCGGCAAACTGTATTCTCCTGGGCGGTACACTGCCCCTTTAATTTGTACTCTATTTTCGTAACGGTCTAATATTTTGTCCACACTTATTAAATCTCCGGATTTGGGAACATAAGCTCCAAAAGTGGTTTCGTTTAAATCGGTAACTTTTAACTCGGTGCTGGTTTTTTGCTTGACTAAAATTCTGTTTTTATAAGCATTTTCGGTAAAGCCCGAAGCATAATTGATGACGTTTTGTAAATTTTCTCCGTTTATCACTTCAAAAATACCAGGGCGTTTGATTTCGCCTTCCAAGGTAATTCTTGCGTCGTAACTTGGGATGCGAATGACATCATTATCGGTTAATGAAACATTGTCGCTTTGATCGCCTTTGGTTAAAAAACGATACAAATCAATGGTACGGATAACTTTATTATTTCGAATCAATTCGATTTTTCGGTAACTTCCTATGTCGCTAGGACCGCCAGCAACATGCAAGGCATTGTAAATCGAACTCATGGCGCTTAGTCTGTAATTGCCAGGTTGTTGTGCCCCAATAATGGTTACTAAAATAGTTCTGTAATTAGAAACACTAACCGACAACTTACTTCCGTTTGAGGCCAATGTACTGTATATTCTTCCGATTTGTTTTTGTAGTTTATTTTTGGCTGCTTCAAAAGCGAGTCCGCTTAAAAATACTTCACCTACATTTGGAATGTTTACGGTTCCGTTTTTTGAAAGGGTTGCCGAACAACCAAATTGTTGCACCCCATATACATTAATATCCAATTGATCCCCAGGGCCTAAAATATAGTTAGGGGGTGTTGGCATATTTTGATTGGGTTCAAACGATAAACTTTTGGAAGTAAACAACTCTGAGCCAAAAACAACGGCATTTTTTGCAGCTAAAACACTTCCTTCTTGGGTAGTTCCAGCTCCTTTTTTTTGTTCTTCCTTAACCTCGGTAGGAACCACTGTATTGGATTGCAAACGAACTTTTAGTTGTGTGAATTCGGAAGCTGACATGCCCTTTGCTAACGCTAAAGGTTCTGCTTGTTCTATGGTCATTTGGTTGGCTTTGAGTTCTTTTCCAATTTGTGCAATTTCTGCCTCTGAAAATTGAGCGGCTCTCACTTGACTTAAATCAGAACCTTTTAAAAATTCTTGTCCAAAAGAAAAAGTGCTAAATACACCTAATAAACAAACAAATAATATACGCTTCATGTGTTGAATGATAATGGTTTTTGTGCTGCAAATATAATAAAAACTTTGTTAGATTGCACGTGTTTATTAGTAGTGAATATTATATATTTGCCTCCATGAATTGGTATGCCATTTACACCAAACCCCGCAACGAAAAAAAAGTAGCCGATAGTTTGAATGCTATGGGTATTGAAGCCTACTGCCCGGTTGTGACCACCCTAAAGCAATGGAGCGATCGCAAGAAAAAAGTAACGGCACCGGTTTTACCTTCTTATGTATTTGTTTGTTTGGATGCCGCCCAGCGCAATATTGTTTTTCAAGTGGCAGGAGTTGTTCGCTATGTGTTTTGGTTGGGGCAACCCGCTATCATCCGTGCGATCGAAATTGAAACGCTAAAAGAATACCTCTCCGAAGACTACACTACTGTAGTACAAACTACATTGCAACGAGGCGACACCTTGGTTGTGCCTGCAGGACCTTTTAAAGGACAGGAAGGGATTGTTAAAAGTACGACCAATTCTAAAATCCAATTGGTTTTGGAATCGTTAGGGATTTTACTGACGTTGGAAAAATAAACGTCACACCCTTTCCGAATTAAAAATATTCCGATAGACCAAAGTTTTCTTTGCGGTATGAACCGCTGTAATTTCTTGAAGTGTTTTTTCAAAATAGCTTTTTAAAGCGGGAGGCTCAATAATTTTAATATTATACATCCATTGCAACAACCATCCCATCAATTCCCGGTTGATGCCGCAGTTTAACAATAGGGTTGTTTTTCCTCTTTTTTTGATGAATTGTTGTGAGGGATGCCAGTTGTGGTTTTGTAAAAATTCGGACACTACATTGGCAACTTCAATTCGAATCGTGTACTGTTCGGAATTGATGTTTTTGGTAATTCCAAAACGAGCATTTAGTTCCAATTGCACCATTTTTTGATAGGATGCAGGTGTGCATTTCAGCGGAAGGGTCTTTAGGTTAACCAACTGCCGAATACTATAAAATACAACCACTTTTTCTTTTGTATTGTATCCCCCAACAAAATAACTGTTTCGATGGGTAATAATGCTCACGGGAATCAATTGAATTTGTTTCGTAGTAAACGAAAAGTTATCGCCCGTTTCGTCATTTTTTAATTTTCCGATTTGAATTACATGCCCCGTTTTTATGGCATCTTTAATCAATTGCAACTGTGTTAAATCAATGTCATTCCATTTTGGAACATAAAAATTGGTTTGTAGGTGGACTGCTTCTGAAAATTCAACTGCTTTATCTAATGGTGTATCTCGATGGATTTGATAATATTTTGTTTTTCCCACATAGTGCGATGCCATTTGTTCTGTGGGTGCTAATAGTAGCATTACCTCGTGTAGATCCCGGTGAATTTGCCGCATACTTTTTTGCAGTCCTTCCTGTTTGTAGTATTGTTGTATTTCTAACAATGTAACGACGTTTTGTTGCAATAATTTATGCAAACCGTGCAATCGAGCGACCTTATTTTTAATTTGTTGTGACATATTTTGTCTTATATGAAGCAAATATACAAAAACTAAAATTTATGTTTTTGATTATTTTTACAATATACTCTGTTGTTTTAGAGTTATTTGAATGTTTTTTATTCAATTATTTAGCCTAACTTTATGGTAGTTTTTGTAAATTGACCCAACTCGAACTTTTCGTGCTTTACAAATTGTGAGTATCTTTGTACGATATTTCGGTATTATTGAATTTTGAGTCCCAATAGAATAACCCATGAATGCACCCGATTTGATACCCATATTTGAATCCATTATTCCAAAAGAGCAATGGGCTTTGCTAAAAAAAGTAAGCCTAAAATTTCACGATGTTGCGTTGTTGAAATGGATCAGTTTTGGCAATAAAAACATCTACCGTCGGTACTATTTAAAAGTAACGTACAAAGATCAATTGGTGAAAAAAATCACCATTTCTAAAACAACAAAAGACCAATTAAAACAAAACATCAAGACCTTCAACTATTTTTTGAAATCGAATAAGCTGTAAAGCCTCATTTTTATTCAAAAAAAGTTTGAAATAAAAATATATTGAGTACTTTTGTTATTCAAAATAATCAAATTTGTGTTAGCCAATCTCATTACTTCAAAAACCCGTTTGCGTTTGCTGGTGAAATTTTTCGTCAATGCAGCCAATGAAGGCTATTTGAGAGGATTAGCTACTGAAATGCACGAAAACACCAATGCGATTCGTAAAGAATTGAATAATTTGGCCGAAGCGGGCTACATCTTACGGGAAGAGCACGAAGCCAAAGTAATTTATCGGGCTAACAAGCAACACCCATTTTTTTCGTTGTTGCAACAAATTGTCCGAAAGCACATTGGGCTGGATGATATAATAGACGCTGTGGTCAGTCGAATCGGCGAAGTAAAACGCGTTTTTTTGATTGGCGATTACGCAAAAGGAATTGATTCAGGTTTGTTAGAAGTAGTGATTGAAGGTGGGGTAATCCACCAACACTATTTGGAGCAATTGAAAGAGAAAATAGAAAATGAAATTCAAAAAACCATCATTTTTCAAGTCACCACACGATTTGAAGGCGATGGTTTGCTGGTTTTTGAACAAGAATAATTAAACCCTAAGGGGGCATGCAACCACCGTAGTTAGTTCGTAAAATGGGACTGACCGGGCGAAGCCGTGGAGTTAATGAGTCTATTAGTCAATTAGACAATAATACTATCTCAATATTCGTTAATCAACATTCGTTATTCAACATTAAAACTAATTAGCTAAATTTTGAACAACGAACAATGAATCTCGAACAACAACACGCTAATAAACTTGAAACCCGAAACTTGAAACAAAATACAAACATCATATTATCTGTAACAGGGCTTGGCTATGTCGGGTTGCCTTTAGCGTTAGAATTTGCAAAGGAATTCAAGGTTATTGGTTTTGACATCAACAAAGAGCGCATCGCATTAATGCAGCAAGGTATTGATCCTTCTAATGAGTTGACTTCAGTGGCATTTGAACATGCCGACATTACGTTTACATCCAACTATGAAGACCTAAGTAATGCCAATTTCCACATTATTGGAGTGCCTACAGACATTGATAAAAATAAAGTGCCCAATTTACAGCCGTTGTTGAGTGCTTCACAAAGCATAGGAAAAATCTTAAAAAAGGGCGATACGGTAGTGTATGAATCTACAGTGTATCCAGGTTGTACCGAAGAGGACTGTGTGCCCGTATTGGAGAAATACAGCGGTTTAACTGCTGGTGTTGATTTTCATTTTGGTTACAGTCCCGAACGAATTGTCCCCGGAGATAAAGTACGAACGGTTCGGAAAATACTAAAAATTGTTTCGGGAAACAGTCCCGAAGCACTTGAAAAGATTGCTAGTGTATATGGTGCTATCATCCAAGCCGGTTTGCACCAAGCTCCGTCCATCAAAGTAGCCGAAGCCGCCAAAGTGATTGAAAACACGCAGCGTGACATTAACATTTCGTTGATGAACGAATTGGCCATCATTTTCGACAAAATGAATATCGATACCCAAGCGGTATTGGAAGCCGCGGGCACCAAATGGAATTTCCACAAGTACCAACCGGGTTTAGTAGGCGGACACTGTATTAGTGTTGACCCATTTTATTTAATGCACAAAGCCAAGAAAATAGGAATTGATCCGCAAGTAATTGCAGCAGGGCGTAGGGTAAACGATTTTATTCCCACGTTTATCGCTAAAAAAGTAGCACAAACACTTATTGAGTTGGGTAAGAATCCAGGAAAGGCACGTGTATTAGTCATGGGTGTTACATTTAAAGAAGAAGTATCCGATATTCGAAATTCGAAAGTTATTGATTTGATCAAAGAGTTGCAAGATTATTCGATTGAAGTAGACGCTATAGACCCTAATGCAAGCCCTGTTGAATTACAACAACATTATGGCGTAGCATTGCAATCTCAGCCCTCGGGCACCTATGATGCTATTGTTTTAGCAGTTGGTCATGCCCAATACCGAAATATGACACCCCTCGAATTCGAAAAATTATCAAATGGTGAAACCCTTCTTTTTGACATCAAAGGCGTAATGAATAAAAAGGAATTTAAAAATTATTGGCGATTGTAGGTTATGTGTCAATTAGCCAATTAGCCGATGAGTCAATTTGAAAATTCGTTATTCAACATTCGTTATTCAACATTAAAAAAAACCAAAATAAATTAAAACCTTGACGCCTTTGCGTCTTAGCGGAAATAGATATGGAAACACCAAACGACGAAATCACCCTTAAAGAACTTTTGCTTAAAGCAAAAGAATGGTACACGTTTTTACTATCCAAGTGGAAAACAATTGTCCTGGCTGGGATTATTGGAGCGCTAGCAGGATTGGGCTATTCTTTTTATAAAAAGCCGGTATACACTGCTACGCTAACCTATGCGCTAGAAGATGGTAAAGCTGCAGGTGGCGGATTGGGCAGTTTGGCCAGTTCATTTGGCTTCGACATTGATGGAGCAGGTGGTAATAGTGGTGCTTTTTCAGGAGCTAACTTAATGGAATTGTTTAAATCGCGCGCTATGGTAGAGCAAACCTTATTAGCACCGGTAACTCAAAACAATAAAACCATTTCCTTGGCTGAAATGTACATACAAGATAAGAAGTGGCGTGAAAAATGGGAAGAAAAACCAGCATTAAAAAATATTACATTTTTACCCAATACGGATAGAACTAAATTCACTAGATCACAAGACAGTATTTTTGGAGTGATATATAACGATTTATCTAAAAACGCATTAACTGTAGAACAAAAAGACAAAAAAGTAGCCATTGGTACGATTACCATGAAAGGTGCCAACGAATACTTTGCCCAACAGTTTAACTTAGCACTAACCAACACGGTAACCGATTTCTACATCGAAACCAAAAGCAAACGCGCGAAAGAAAATATGGACATCTTAGTACGCCAAACGGATTCCATTCGTGGGGAGCTCAATGGCGCTATGACAGGAGTAGCTATAGCCAATGACAATACGTTCGGTCTTAATCCGGCTCTAAATGTAAAACGCTTGCCTTCCGCTAGACGACAAGTGGACGTACAGGCAAATAGTGCAATTTTTAGTGAGTTAATAAAACAAACTGAAATGGCCAAAGTTACCCTTCGTAAAGAAACCCCATTAATACAAGTTATCGACCAACCTATTTTACCTTTGCCTAAAGAACAATTCGGAAAAGCGAAAGGATTTCTATTAGGTGGTATATTAGCCGGTTTTTTAACCCTATTGGGTTTGATCGCAAGAAGAGTTTTTAAGGAAATTGCGGGGAGTTAATTTGAAGATTTGACTCAGGGAACAGCCGAATAGAGCGCAGATAAAATTCATAAGTCATAATTTTTAATTCGTAATCAAAAGTCCCAACACCAAATTCATGAAAAAAGCCATTATTGTATCCGGATATTTCAACCCCATCCACAAAGGACATATTGAATATTTCAATAATGCCAAAGCGTTGGGCGATTGCCTTATTGTAATTGTCAATAACGACAAACAACGTGCTTTAAAAGGCAGTAAAGAATTTCAACAAGAAGACGAACGCGTATTTATTGTGTCAAACATCAAAAGTGTTGACCAAGTGTTTCTCTCTATTGACGAAGACCGAACGGTATGTTCTACCATTCAAAATATACACGAACAATTACATAACGACTACCAACTGGCTTTTGCCAATGGCGGAGACCAAAACAATAATTCCATACCCGAAGCACCCATTTGTGAAACATTAGGTATAACATTATTAGACGGATTGGGGGATAAAATACAATCATCAAGTTGGTTATTGAAATAAAAAAATTAGATAAAATGCTATTTAGTAGCTTTGATTCAATTAGTTTTTCGGCCTATTTTACATTGCATAAAGAATTTTTATAAAAGCAAAAGGAGTTGCATTTGAAGAAATGTTAGCTGGGTTTTTGACTGATTTAAGATTTGTAATTTAAGTTTTTTTAAAAAGAATATAACAAATTAAATGTCTTTAAAAAGAAAAGCATTATCAGGTATTTTTTGGACCTTTGTCCAACAGTTTAGTGTTCAAGGTGTAGGATTTTTAGTTTCCATTATTTTGGCAAGGTTACTAATGCCAAAAGAATTTGGATTAATAGCAATGATAAGTGTATTTATTAGTTTAGGAAATATATTTATAAATAGCGGAATGAGTCAATCTTTAATGAGAACTCAAGATTTAGATGATGATGATTATTCATCAGTTTTTTATTTTAATCTATTTATTAGTATTATAATTTATTTGATTGTTTTTTTCTTAGCTCCCCATATATCTGATTTTTATAAACAAGAAATTTTAACATATATTATAAGAGTTTATAGTATTACTTTTTTTATTAATGCATTGAGTATAATTCAGATAACAAAATTAACTAAGCAATTAAAATTTAAATTGCAAACTTTTATCAGCGTACCTTCAACTCTCTTGAGCAGTTTTATAGGAGTTTATATGGCATACAATGGATATGGAATATGGAGTTTGGTATTTAGTACATTATCACAATCTTTCATTTCTACAATATTGTTGTGGTATTTTGGAAAATGGACACCTTGTTTATCTATAAAATATGAAAAAATTAAAAAGCACTGGAATTTTGGATATAAGTTATTGTTTTCTGGATTATTAGATACTATTTTTAATAATATTTTTTCAATCATAGTAGGTAGATTTTTTGCAATTTCACAAGTTGGATATTATCAAAGAGCAGAAACCTTAAAGCAGTTTCCTGTTTCAAATATAATATTAATTCTAGATAAAGTAACTTATCCACTTTTGGCATCAATACAGGATGAAGATCAACGATTAAAATTAGTTTATAGTAGAATTTTGCAGATGGTTATATTTATTGTAGCCCCAATGTTGATATTTTCAGCAGTATTAGCGGAGCCGATTTTTAGATTTTTATTTACTGATAAATGGCTGCCTGCAGTACCTTATTTTCAAGTTTTATGTGTTAATGGAATTTTATATCCGGTTCATGCTTACAATCTTAATATTTTAAGTGTAAAGGGTAGAAGTGATTTATTTCTTAAATTAGAAATTATTAAAACTATTATACTAACCCTAATTATTATTATCTCTTTACAATGGGGTATATATGGATTGTTATTTGGTGGAATAATATCATCAATTTTAGCTTTCTTTGTAAATACATATTATACTAATAAACTAATAGCTTACAGTGCGATTGACCAAATAAAAGATTTATTTCCAATAATTCTACTAGCTGCTGTAATTGGTTTTATTATTTCGATAATTGATCATAGCCATATTTGGTTTTTAAATCAAGATATTATTAGAATATTATTTGGATTAACCTTTGGAGTTTTAATGTTTTTAATTTTTGCATTTTTACTAAAATTTAAATCATTAAATGAATTCAATCAAATTATTATTAAAAAATGATTAACGTTACTAAAACATTTTTCCCGCCTATAGAGGAATATACATCTCAGTTGAAACGAATTTGGAAGAACCAGTGGTTGACAAATAGAGGAGAACTAGTAGTTGAATTAGAAAATAAACTTAAGCAATACCTATGTGTCCCTAATATTATTTTGATGAATAATGGCACAATACCTATTCAAATTGCTTTAAAGATATTAGGTGATAAGGGAGAAATTATTACCACACCATTTAGCTATGTAGCTACTTCTTCAGCAATTTTATGGGAAAATTGCAGTCCTGTTTTTGTAGATATACATCCTGAATATTTGACTATTGATGAAACAAAAATTGAAGCAGCTATTACGAATAAAACAACATGTATATTAGCAACTCATGTTTATGGTAATCCATGTAACATCGAGGCTATAGAAACTATTGCAAAAAAATATAATATAAAAGTTATTTACGATGCGGCTCATGCATTTGGTGTGACCTACAATGGAGAATCATTGTTTAATTTTGGAGATGTTAGTACTTGTAGTTTTCATGCTACAAAATTATTCCATACAGGTGAAGGCGGCGCTATTTTTTGTCAAAATGAAGAGTTACGACACCAACTTTTTTATAGTCATAATTTTGGACATAATGGACCGATTGATTTTTACGGTCTAGGAATAAATGGAAAAATATCTGAATTACAAGCAGCTATGGGTCTGTCAGTTTTTCCATATATTGATGAAATTATTGCTTCAAGAAGAAATGTGGTTGAATATTATCTACAAAATCTAGATTTTACAAATTTGGTCAATATAAAAATTAGAGAAAATACCAATTGGAATTTTAGTTACTATCCTGTTATTTTTGAATCTGAAGAAGTCGTACTAAAAGTATTAGAAGAATTAAATAAAGAACAAATATTTCCACGACGTTATTTCTATCCATCATTAAACACAATTTCATTCATACAAGAAAAAAACATAAAATCTCAAATGCTAGTATCAGAAGATATTGCTCCAAGAATTTTATGTTTGCCTTTATATAAAGAAATTGACCAAGAAATTTTATTTAAAATTTGTAATATAATCAATACAGTAGTTAAGTAATGAATTTTAAATAATGATTAACAATAGTCAAATATTAGTTTCTGTGAATATGATAACATATTTACATGGGAAATATATTAGAGAAGCCATAGAAGGTGTCCTAATGCAGAATTGTAATTTTAATTTTGAATTAATAATTGCAGATGATTGTTCACCAGATAATACTTCTAAAATTGTCACCGATATAATTAATAGTCATCCCAATGGAAATAAAATTAAATATTTTAGACATGAGAAAAATATTGGAATGCATGCTAATAGTGATTTTGTAATTAATCAGGCAAAAGGTAAATATATTGCAATTTGCGAAGGAGACGATTATTGGATTGATCCTAATAAATTACAAAAACAAGTTGATTTTTTAGAAAACAATCTTGAATATGGTATAGTACACACTAATTTTAAAAATTATTTTCAATCAACAAATCAATTTAAATTTCTATCTAAAAAAAAACATAATATTGAAAATTGTTATAAAGAATTAATTCTTGGAAGGTATCATATTGGAACACTTACTACTTGTTTTAAAAAAGAGCTGTTGATAAATTTTATCAATGAAATTAAGCCATCAAAGCATAATTGGCTTATGGGGGATTTACCAGTTTGGTTATATTTCGCGCAAAATTCTAAATTTCATTATATAGACGAAATAAGTGCTGTTTATAGAATTTTAGAAGAATCCGCTTCACAAACTTTGAATATTGATAAGAAGTTTAAATTTGAGGAAAGTATATATGAAGTTAGAATGTATTTTTGGGAAAGAAGTTTTAAAAATGATTTTTCTTTAAAAAGAGAGATATTAAACTTATTGTTTTATAATAAATTATTAATTAACGTTTATTTAAATGGAAGTATTTTTCAATTTATATGTCTGTTGTTGAATTTTCATATTAGAAATACTAATTTTTTATATTTTATAGGTTCTTTTAAGCAATGTGTTAATAAGTTAAAAAGTTTAAAAAAATGCAAAATCCATTAATTTCCATAATCATACCTTGTTATAACCAAGGTCGATTTCTTAATGATGCATTAGATAGTGTTATTGGACAAGATTATCAAAATTGGGAGTGTATTGTTGTTAATGATGGCTCAATAGATAATACAGAAGAAGTTGCATTATTATATTGTGATAAAGATTCTAGAATCAAATATGTTTATAAAAAAAATGGAGGTCTTAGTTCGGCACGTAATACCGGAATTAATTTAAGTAATGGTAAATATATACTTCCTTTGGATTCCGATGATAAAATTTCTAGTGAATATTGTAAAATAGCAGTACAGGAGCTAGAAAGTAATGATCAAATAAAAATTGTTTATTGTAGGGCTAATTTTTTTGGTGTTAAATCTGGAGAATGGTTGCTTCCAGACTTTTCAATAGAAAAAATATTAGGTCAAAATATAATCTTTTGTAGTGGGTTTTTTAGACGATCGGATTACAATCTTACTTCCGGTTATAATGAAAACATGAAATTTGGATTAGAAGACTGGGATTTTTGGCTATCTTTATTAGAATTAGGTGGTGAAGTATTTAAGATCGATAAAGTGCTTTTTTTTTACAGAATTAGAATTGATTCTATGGCACGATCACTTGACGATGAAAAGAATAGAATCTTAAGAAAACAACTTTGGACGAATCACAAGAAAATTTTTTCTGAAAATTTTCTTGATCCAACTTTAACATTTGAATATTTAAATTATGCTAATTCGTTTGAATATAAAGTGGGTAATTTTGTTGTTAAACCACTAAGAAAAATTATGAGATACATATATAAATTTTTTTCTTAATAGATTAGAATATGTCAATAAAAGTTAAGTTTTAAAGTAAATTTAAATGAATATATCAGACAATATATTTATAGTCATTGTTTTATATAAAACTAATCTTGAAGATTCAAAGACAATACAATCTTTAAATAAATGCCTTTCAAGTAGTATAGATGTATTTGTTTTTGATAATAGTCCAATCCCTCAATATGAAAAAGAAAAATTTATATATGATAAGTTGAATATCACATATTATTATGATATTCTGAATCCAGGTTTAGCAATTGCATATAATAATGCATTGAATCGAGCATTATTTGAAAATAAAAAATGGTTGTTGTTATTGGATCAGGACACTCTTATTTCTCAATTTTATATAGATGAATTGTTTTCTAAAGGGTTTGATAACTTTTCAAATCAAGTTGTTGCAATTATTCCAAAAGTAGTGTCTAGAAATAACAATCTAATATCGCCTGCTAAAATGTTTGTGGGTGGAATATGTCGTCCAATAAATTTAAAAGAAGGAATAGTTAAATTACCAATAACAGCGATAAATTCAGGAACTTTATTGAGAACAGATTATATGAATTCGGTTGATGGATTTAATATTGATTTTTCTTTAGATATGTTAGATCATTGGTATTTTAGAAAAATATATAAAGATGGTAAGTTTGTTTTTTTGATGAAAAGTTCAATAGAACAAGATTTATCTGTGTCAATTAATTTTGAAGATAATGTTTCTTTTGATAGATACAAAAAAATGTTAAATTCAGAATATTTATTCATCAAAGAAGAAGGTTTTCTGGGAGAGGTTGTTTTTAGATTAAGATTGTTTTTTAAAATTATTAAACAAATTAGATTTAATAATGCTGATTATTATAAATATTCTATTAATCGTATTTTTTCAAATTTCAAGTGATTCAGTTAATTAATTTAAAATTTAGTTCGATTTTAAAATTTATTTTTATTCCCTTACTATATGAATTAGTTGTAGGTGGAAGCGGTCATTATTTGGAAATAGGTTCATTAACATTTAGAATGTTTTTATATGTTTTGGCAATATTTTTAGGGGTGTTTTATTTTGGTATAAAAAAAGTGTTAAGAAAAGATTTAGTAATAATACTTTTATCCTTCACTGTTTTATCTTTGCTAAGTATTGGAGTTGGGTATGCAAATAATGCGAATGCCATCGATATTTTAGAAGATATTAAGCCATTGATTTTTTTTTATATTTTGATTTTTTTTTTCTCTGTTATTACTAATATAGATGACATAATGCAGATTAGTAAAATAATAAAGAATGGAGCTTTATTTTTAGCATTATCATATTTTAGTGTTTTAACCTTACTTTTTTTTGGAATTATTGATTTTGTTACATTTTACAATAAACAGAACGCTATAGGAGAAATAATCTTTAGGAATGATTTGTTTTTTTTTTATAAAGGGTTTCTATATTTATGTGTGGGTTATTTTTTTTTCTTATTGTCAAAAGGTTCTTTAAATCAATTTTTAGCCTTACTGATGCTTTTAAGTGTATTGTTAACGTTAACAAGAGGATTTATACTATTTACGCTTCTAATTGCTCTTTTTTACTATGTTTTTATTAATAAAAGTATAATAGTGAAATTAATATTTTTGGGATCAACTTTTATTTCTTCAATTATAGTAGTGCCAATTATTATTGAAACATTAGGAGATAAATCTAATTCAGATATGATTAGATTTATAACTTTTTTTGAGGTTATAGATAGAGTAAATCCGTTGACTTTTATAATTGGAAATGGTTTTGGAATTGGAGTTCCATCAAGACCTATTCATATGGAAGTGTCATTTCTTGAGATTTTTCATAAGCAAGGATTTATAGGTGTTTCTTTCTGGCTATGTCTATTTATTTATATATTCAATCTTTACTTTAAAATTAATAATAAAGACTATAAAAGAATTGCATTGCCTTTTTTATTAAGTGTAATATTTATTATTTTGCAATCATTTACCAATCCCTATATGAATAATCCTATTGGCTTAACAATGATATTAATTAGTTTAGTGGTTTTTTCTAGACTGATAGAGTTTCAAAAAAATATTATCAAATGATATCAGTATGTCTAGCCGTTTATAACGGGGAAAAATATATTAAAGAACAATTAAATTCTATTTTACCTCAGTTAAAGCAAGATGATGAAATTATAATTTCTGATGATGGATCAACAGATAATACAATTAGTATACTTGAGTCATATAATGATTCTAGAATTAAAATATTTAAAAATAATTTCAAAAATGTAGTTAAAAATTTTGAATTTGTTATTAACAATTCAAAAGGAGATTATATTTTTTTATCTGATCAAGATGATATTTGGGAGCCCTCCAAAGTTAAAGAATATATATGTGTGTTTTCAAAAGATGACAAAACGACTTTGGTAATAAGTAATCTTCAGTTGATTGATAAAGATGGTAATACTATTTATAGAGAATTTTATAAAAATAATTTTACTGATAAATTATTAAATAACATTATTCAAAATAATTTTATAGGTTGTTCCATGGCTTTTAGAAAAGAAGCGAAGAATTTTATTTTACCTTTTCCAAAAAAATTGGCAATGCATGATTGGTGGATTGGTGCATGTTCCATTATTTTTGGTAAGGTCGTTTATATTGATAAAAAATTAATATTTTATAGAAGACACGATAATAATGTTACTAAAGAAGGAGGAGCTGATTTACTAAGTAAATTAAAATGGAGAATAAATTTGAGTATTAACTTGGTTTTAAGAATTATTAAAATATATAAATGAATATTTTAGTAGTTCTTGCCTCTTATAATGGAATAAAATACATTAAAGAGCAAATTGATTCTATTTTAACTCAAGAAGGAGTAAATGTTTCAATAAATATTTATGATGATTGTAGCAATGATGGAACATTAGAATTTTTAGTTTCAGAGTATTCATCTAACGCAAATCAAATCCAAATTAAAAAAAACAGTATACCAACTGGTAGCGCAGCAAATAACTTTTTTCAAGCATTAACAAACATTGATGAAAATGAAATTGAAAAATATGATTTCATTGCTTTTGCAGATCAAGATGACATTTGGTTGCCAAACAAACTTTTTGAAGCTGGACAAAAATTGAGAACAGAGAATTCAAATTTGTATTTTTCAAATTTAATACTTTGGAATCAAGAATCGAAAACTAAATCATTAATTAAAAAATCATATCAACAAAAAAAATATGATTACCTGTTTGAAGGAGGTAGTGCAGGATGTACCTATGTTATGACTAAAAAATTAGTCTATTTAGTTAAAGAGTATGTTAACAAAGTAGATTATATAAATTGGAAATTTTTTTCTCATGATTGGTTTGTTTATTTTATTGCTAGAACAAATAATTTAAGAGTATTTATAGACAACAGAGCTTTTATATTATACAGAATACATGATACAAATGTACATGGTCAATTAAATTCTTTCTCATTATATGCAATAAAAGAAAGATTAAAATTAATTATAAATGGTTGGTATTATTTTCAATCTTCAGGCTTTATTAAATTATTGCCAACTCAATCAAAAGAAGCCAAGATTTATAAATTATATACTAAAAATTATTTTACCAGAATATATATAATTTTAAGACATAATTTTTCTTTAATAAGAAGTAATAAAAAAGCAATACAGTTTTTCATTCTTAGCGCATTACCATTAAAAGTATATAAATAAAATGTATAGAACTGTTCTTAAATCATTTATAGATTTTTTCGTTTCATTTATGATTATTATAATTGCATTTCCAATTTTGATAATTGTTACGTTTCTATTATTTATTTCCAACCAAGGCAAACCATTCTTTTTTCAATTACGTCCAGGTAAAAACGAGCAACTATTCAAAATAATAAAGTTCAAAACAATGAATGATAAAAAGGATAGTGATGGAAATTTACTTCCTGATTCAGAACGTTTAACAAAAATTGGTAACTTTGTAAGGAAAACATCAATAGACGAATTACCGCAATTAATCAATGTATTAAAAGGAGAGATGAGTTTGATTGGTCCAAGACCTTTGTTGCCAGAATATTTGCCTTTATACAATGAAACACAAAAAAATAGGCACCAAGTAAAACCAGGAATTACAGGATGGGCACAAGTAAATGGAAGAAATGCAATACGTTGGAAACAAAAATTTGAATATGATGTTTGGTATGTTGAAAATGTATCATTTTTATTAGATTGTAAAATTATATCTTTGACAATAAAAAAAGTGTTTAAACGAGAAGGTATAACTTCAGAAAATTCAGTTTCAGCAGAAGCTTTTAAAGGAAATAATTAATTATGGAGTGTAATTTTATTGAATATTTTGAAAAAACCTTAAATAAGGTTTCAAGTAAAGTAGCTATTGATGATAATCTAAGCACATTAACTTTTAATGAGTTAAATATTAATTCAGACAAAGTTGCTATTTCAATTCTTAATTTTTCGGATGAATATAGAAAACCAATTCCAGTTTACATTCCAAAAAGTAGATGGTCTGTAGTTTCTTTTTTAGGTATTATTAAATCAGGAAATTTTTATGTGCCTTTAGATATTAAATCCCCTGTAGAAAGAACTCTAAAAATATTAGAAGCATTAAAATCTGAGTGTATTATAACTGATAAAGAACATGAAATTAAATTAATTGAAATCGGTTATCAAGGAAGAATAATTACTATTGAGAATGTATTGGATTTATATATTTCTGATTATGAAATAATTAGGCTGTCTAAAATTAAAAATTCCATAATTGACTTAGATCCAATATATTCAATATTTACATCTGGTTCGACAGGAACACCAAAAGGAGTTTTGATTTCTCATAGAGGTGTTATGGATTATATAGAGTGGGCAATACAAACATACAATGTTACAAGTAATGAAATTATAGGAAATCAAGCGCCTTTTTATTTTGACAATTCTACTTTAGATATTTATTTAATGCTTGCTTCTGGGGCAACCCTTAATATTATTCCCGAAGATAAGTTTACTTTTCCAATTAAATTAATTGAATATGTAAATGAAAAAGAAATAAATTTTGTATTCTGGGTGCCTTCAGTTTTAAATAGTGTTTCAAATTTCGATGCTTTCTCATCCATTTTACCTACTAATCTTAATAAAATTTTATTTGCTGGTGAAGCAATGTCTAATAAACATTTAAATTATTGGAGAAATAAATGTCCAAATGCATTATATTCTAATCTTTATGGGCCAACTGAAATCACTGTAGATTGTACTTACTATATTGTAGATAGAAAATTTAATGATGATGAATCTTTGCCCATTGGTAAAGCATGTAAAAATACTCAAATTTTAATTTTATCTGAGAAGGGTAAATTAGTGCAAAGAGGAGAAATAGGAGAATTATGTGTAAGAGGTTCTTCTTTAGCGTTTGGATATTATAATGATTCCGAGAAAACTAAAAGTGCATTTATTCAAAATCCGTTACATAATTTATATCCTGATATTATATATAAAACAGGAGATTTGGTATATGAGAATGAATTAGAAGAGTATATTTTCATGGGTAGAAAAGATTCTCAAATTAAGCATATGGGTTACCGAATTGAATTAGGCGAAATAGAAACGGCAATTCAAGGTGTGCAAGGTGTAAAAAATGCATGTGTATTATATGATGATACTTTGAAACAAATTGTAGGTTTTTATATAGGAGATATTTCAAATATAGAGATTAGAAAAAGCTTAATGAATACATTACCTAAATATATGATTCCAACTAAATGGTTTATTGAACTGGATTTTCCACTTAATGCAAATGGTAAAGTTGATAGGTTAGAATTAAAAAAGAAATTGGAATGATAGAATTATCTTTTCTAAATGAATTATTGCAAGCATCTGTTTTTTCTAATTATTATTCTAATCATACCGAATTATTTGATAATTATGGTAATTGTAAATATGAATTCAGGAAACAGGATGGAGTGATCTGTATATTTAAAGAGACAGGATATTTTTTTAAAAGAATGTTTTTTTTCTTAGATAAAGTAAGGCTTAATGAGGAAGTAAATTTTTTTAAAAAAGAAGATTTATTGGTAAGTGAGTTTGTATATTCAGAGTCTCAAAAAGACCAAGAAAATTTAATTTCTAATTGGTTAATTAAAAATAATAATTTTCACTACAAGACATTTGTGAGAATGTTTAAAACTGTTAGTGAGGATTATAGTGATGTTGATTTTACTAAAGTGCAATTCCCTTCTTTTGATGATATTTATCAAATTAAAAAAAAATTAGAAAATAATTTTGATATTTTATCAGAAAGGATTCCCACTATTGAAGAGTTAATGGAGATTAAAAATAGTACTTATATAATTAAGGAGGATGGCGAGATTGCATCTATATTGATTTCTGAAATAAAAGGTAAAACCAAAGAATTAAGATACTGGTTAGTATTACCTGAATATAGAAAAAAAGGTTATGGTAGTTTATTAATGAAATATTTTTTAAATTCAAATAAAGAAATAGTTAGGTTTACTTTATGGGTGGATATTTTAAATATAAATGCGATAAAAAAATATGAGATTAATGGGTTTATAAAAGATAGGTTAATAAATAAGATATTTATAAATAATAAAATTATGAAAGATAAAATTATAGAAATTTTGAAAGATACAAGACCTGAATTTGAATTCGAGGAAAATGTAAATTTCATTGATGCAGGATATTTAGATTCATTTGATTTAATAACTATTGTTTCAGATATTGAAAGTGCATTTGACACAAAGATTAATGGAGCATTGATTGTTCCAGAAAGTTTTCAAAGTGTTGATTCAATTATGAATTTAGTTCAAGTTTCAAAAAATGCATCTTAAGTTTAAGAATAAAAGAATATCGGGTATTTTATCTGTCTTACCTAGCAATGAAATTCATTTTGTAGATGAGATTTCTAACTATAATTTTTCTGAAAAACAGAGTATTAAATTAGGAAAAATTATGGGATATGGTTCAAGAAGAATAGTAAATTCTGATACTTGTGTTTCGGATTTGTGTACCCATGGATTAAATTACTTATTTGACAATAATTTATTAGAAAAAGATTCGTTTCAAGCATTGGTTTTATGTACACAATCACCAGATCAATTTATTCCTTCTACATCTAGTATTATTGCTGGAAATTTGAAGTTAAATGAAAATGTTATATGTTTGGATATTAACCAAGGGTGTGCTGGTTTTGAGGTTGGTCTTATGCAGGCATTTATGTTATTGGATACTGGGTCGATTGATAAAGTAGTTCTTCTTAACGCTGATGTTTTAAGTAAAAAAGTTTCAATTAAGGATAGAAATAGTAGGCCCTTAGTTGGAGATGGTGCTTCAATTACAATTATTGAAAATTCTATAAATGACGAGATTATAGATGTTTTTATAAAAATGGATGGCTCCGGAGCATTAAGTTTACAAATACCTGCTGGTGGGTTTAAATTACCTTCTAGTGAAGAGACTTCAGTTTTAGTGGAGGATTCAGCCGGCAATTCTAGATCTTTAAATGATTTAGTTATGAAAGGTGATGAAGTATTTAATTTTGTTCAAACTAAAGTACCAGAATTATTAAACGAAATGTTTAATAAATTAAATTTAGATAAAGATTTTTTTGATTATTATTTCTTTCATCAACCAAATAAATTTATGTTAGAAAAATTGGCAGAAAAATTGGATATAGTTTATGAAAAAATGCCTAATAATATTTGTGAAAAGTACGGAAATGGAAGTAATAATACGGTACCTTTAACTATTTGTGAAAATTTAGGAAGTAAATCATTGAATGGAAGTTATGATGTATGCTTAGGAGGTTTTGGTGTTGGCTTGACATGGAGTTTAATTAAATGTAAATTAGAAAATTTACAATTTTGTGATATAATAAATTATTAGATATGAAAGAAGAATTATTAGATAAATTCGCTGAAATACTTGAAGTTGAACAAGTTTCTTTAAATGATGAGCTTGAAAGTTTTGATGAGTGGGATTCTTTAACAGCATTGTCTATCATTGCTTTAGCGGATTCTGATTATAATAAAAAATTGACTAATGAATTATTGAAAGAATTTAAAACAATAAATGATTTAGTAAATTTTATTATAGATTAAGTGGAAACTATATTAATTACTGGAAGTACATCTTCAATAGGTGAAGAGTTGGCCATATCATTATCCGAAAGATATAGAATTATTCTTTCTGGAAGAGATATAACTAAATTGTCCAATTTAAAAAGTAAACTATGTGGTGTAAATCATATGATTTGGGTATGTGATTTTGTTAGTGATAATATAAGTTTATCATTATTAGAATTTTTAAATAAATTTCAAATCAAACCAACTCATTTTTTACATGTTGGTGGAGATTTTTCGATTTCACCTATACGATTGCAGAAGAAAGAAAAAACCATAGAAACATTTCATATAAATGTTTTTTCTGCTGTTGAGATAGTTAGTGTCTTAAGTAAAAAAGAATTCAAAAAAGAATTGAAAAATATTGTCTTTTTTTCAAGTATTTCTGCTTTAAGAGGAAAGCCAGGTTATGCTGTATATTCGGCAGCTAAAAGTTCATTAATTGGATTAACTAAATCTCTTGCAATTGAATTAAATCCAATAAAAGTTAATTGTTTTGTTTTAGGTGCCATTAAAACTAAAGCTACTGAAAATATATTAAGTGATAAAGAAGAAATATTAAATTCTCATATCCCTTTAGGTCTTGGCAAACCTAACGCTTTAAATGATTGGACTTCATTTTTATTAGATAAAAATAATTGGATGACTGGACAGGAATTAATAATAGATGGTGGAGCCACTATTTTGTAACATAAAAAATAATTCAACATTATACAGATATATTTCAGATATGTTTGGAGTTTGTTCTTATTTTATTTTAGAACAAGATAAGTTGATAATAATAGATCCAGGTAAATTTGACGATTCTGTATTTGCATGGTTAAATAAATTTAATAATTTAAGAAATATTGTGTACATAACACATGAACATTTTGATCACCATTATAATGCGAATAAAGTTTTTGATTTAGAAAATACTTATTTTTTTTCTCCATCTGAAAAATTTGATATAGCATTGAGAGATATCAGAAAGAACTTGTCATTTTATTACAATGACCCAATAGAAACTGTAGCAGATAGCAAGATGTTTGAGTCTTTTCTTAGAGTGATTAAAACACCTGGGCATAGTGAGGAATCTTATTGTTTTGTTTATGATAATATTTTATTTGGCGGTGATACAATAATTGATAAAAAGTATTTAGTACTCAAATTACCAGGAAGTAATAAAAATGACTATGAAAATTCAATTAATTTATTGAAAGAACAATTAGTAAAGGATTCAATAGTTTTGCCGGGTCATGGTGAGTTTTTTGATTTTGAAAAATGGTAATATGAAAAAAGTAATAATTATTGGAACAGGTGCACATGCTGCAGAAATTGAACAGTATATAATCGATAATAATCGGATTAATAAAGAATTTGATTTATTAGGATTTGTTTCTGATTCAGACGAGACATTTAATAAATACAAATTTAGATTTCCTTATTTAGGTAATACTACAGATAACAAATATTTATTAGAAAATGTTGAAATAATTTTGGGGTTTAGTAATATTGAAGGCAGAGAAAAAAAAATTAAGGAACTTAAAGATAATGGGTTTAAGTTTGCAACATTTATTCATCATACTTCAATAGTTTTTCCTACTGCTGAAATTGCTGAAGGCTGTATCATTTGTCCATATTGTCAAATTGGTCCAAATGTAAAACTTGATAAATTTAATACTTTAAATAATAAAGTTAATATCGGTCATGATACAACAATTGGTTCAAACAATGTATTTAGTCCAAACGTAGGATTATCGGGAAATACTAAAATTGGTAATAATAATTTTTTTAGTATCAATTCAGCAACTATACCAAATATTTCTGTTGGGAATTCAAACATAATAGCTCCAAATATGGTTATTGAAAAAAACTTGAATTCAAATTCAACTTTTTTTCATAGATACAAAGAGGTAGTATTGGCCATACCTAAATAATAATTTATGCAAAACTCAAAAATATGGCTTTCCTCTCCACACATGGGAGGGACCGAACAAGACTACATAAAAGAAGCGTTTGATGCCAATTGGGTTGCGCCACTAGGCCCAAACGTAAATGGATTGGAACAAGACTTAGAAAACTATTTGGATGCTGATGCTCATGTAGGTGCTTTGAGCTCAGGAACAGCTGCCATTCATTTAGGGTTGATTTTATTAGGTGTACAAGCGGGTGATGAGGTTATTTGTCAAAGTATGACTTTTTCGGCATCGGCAAATCCAATTTTATATTTAGGAGCAACACCAATTTTTATTGATAGTGAGGAGCAGACTTGGAACATTTGTCCGATAGCATTAGAAGCAGCAATCATTGACAGAATAAAAAAGGGAAAAAAACCTAAAGCAATTATTGCCGTACATTTATACGGAGTGCCGTATCAAATAGAATCAATTAGAGAAGTTGCGGATAAATATACTATTCCAATTCTTGAAGATAGCGCAGAAGCATTAGGTAGCACATACAAAGGACAAAAATGTGGCACGTTTGGTGATATAAGTATTTTGTCATTCAATGGAAATAAAATCATCACTACTTCAGGAGGTGGAGCTATCGTAACTAAAACTGCTGCTCAAAAAGATAAAGCCATTTTTTACGCTACACAATCAAGAGACAACGCGCCTCATTATCAACATAGTGAAATCGGATACAATTACCGGATGAGTAACATTTGTGCAGGAATTGGAAGAGGGCAAATGGAAGTATTAGATAAGCATTTGACGTTAAGAAGACAAATGCACGATTTTTACGTGAAGCTTTTTGCAAACATAGATGGAGTAGATGTATTTGAAGCTCCAAGTGAAGATTATTTTGCCAATTATTGGCTATCAGCCATTACCATAGACGAAAACCAAACCAAAGGCATCACAAGAGAGACACTTCGCTTGGCCTTAGAAGCCGAAAACATCGAATCTCGTCCTTTATGGAAACCCATGCATTTACAACCTGTTTTTTCCAACTATCCCTATTACGGCACAATAGTAGCAGAACAATTATTTAAAAACGGTTTGTGTTTGCCTTCGGGCTCTAACCTAACGGATACTGATCGCGAAAGAATTGGAGCGGTAATTGTGAGCGTGTTTAAGCGTGAATCGTGAAGCGTAACTCGTAAAGCGTGACTCGAAAACCGAAAACCGAAAACCGATAACCGTAATTCGTATCTCTAACCACGAACAACGAATCACGAACAACGCATTACGAACAACCAATAAAAGACTACCCATTACAATGAACATAGAAACCACTCCCATACAAGATTTAGTAATCATTAATCCCACGGTATTAGAAGATGCGCGTGGGTATTTTTTTGAGGCTTACAATCAGAATACATTAATTGCAGAAGGAATACAGATCAACTTTGTGCAAGACAATCAGTCGTTTTCCAAACGCGGCACCTTACGAGGCTTGCATTATCAAAATTCACCCTTTGCCCAAACGAAGTTGGTGCGCGTGCTCGAAGGTGAAATTGTGGATATAGCGGTTGATCTTCGAAAGGATTCGCCTACTTACGGACAGCATTTTGCTCTTCGTCTATCAGCCGAAAACAAAAAGCAATTGTTGATTCCACAGGGTTTTGCCCATGGCTTTTCAGTGTTAAGTGAAACGGCTACAGTGTTGTATAAATGCGATCAGTTTTATAACAAAGCCAGTGAAGGAGGCATCCGTTTTGATGACCCATTATTGAATATCGATTGGGGCATCGATTTGAAAGCGGCAATCGTGTCAGAAAAAGATCAAATTTTGCCGTTGTTTAAAGATTGCAATAGTGAATTTTAATTCGTGAAGCGTGAAGCGTAACTCGTGACTCGTAACTCGAGAATCGAAAACCGAAAACCGTAATTCGTAATTATTAATTCATAACTCGCATCACGAATAACGAATAACGAATCTCGAACAACGAACTTCGAAAGTACATGAAAAAAATACTAGTAACAGGTGCTAACGGGCAATTAGGTTCCGAATTGAAGGAATTGTCAAGCCACTATTCACAATTTGAATGGGTGTTTGCCGATCGTTCGCTGTTGGATTTGAGTGATCTGGAATCGATATCTAACGTGATTGATCAAATTCAACCCCAAATCATCATCAATTGTGCCGCCTATACGGCTGTGGATAAAGCAGAAACAGAAACCGAATTGGCAGATATTTTGAACCATCAAGCGGTGGCGGTTTTGGCACAATGGACAAAGGCCAATGGCTGTCAATTCCTGCACATTTCAACCGATTATGTTTTTGATGGGAATTCGAGTATGCCATTGACAGAAGAGGCAGCTACTGGACCCATAAATGTTTATGGGCAAACCAAATTAGCGGGAGAACAAGCCTGTCTTCGTGAAAATCCCAATGCCATTGTCATCAGAACATCATGGGTGTACTCTGCTTTTGGCGCCAATTTTGTCAAAACCATGTCTAGATTGATGCAGGAACGCAACAGCCTGAATGTGGTGAACGATCAAATAGGAAGTCCAACCTACGCCGCCGATTTGGCGGAGGCTATTTTAAAAATAATAACATATTCACATTGGCAAGCCGGGATCTATCACTTTTCGAACGAAGGAGAAATCAGTTGGCATGAGTTTGCGTTGGCGATTCAAGAAATCGGAGGTTTTGATTGTTTAGTGAGTGGTATTCCAAGTTCCGATTTTCCTACACCAGCCAAGCGACCGCATTATTCCTTATTGGATAAATCGAAAATAAAAAATACCTTTGCAATCGTAGTGCCAGGATATCGGGAGAGTTTAGAAAGATGTATGAATGCGTGACTCGTGACTCGAACTTCGCATTACGAGCAACGAACAACGAATCACGAAAAAATAAATAGAAATGAAAAAAATACTCATCACCGGTGGTGCCGGATTTATTGGGTCTCATGTGGTGAGACGATTTGTAAATCAGTATCCTAACTATCACATCTATAACTTGGATGTCTTGACTTATGCCGGGAATTTAGAAAACATTGCTGATATTGAAAAAGCTCCCAATTACACCTTTGTAAAAGGCGATATTGTCGATGCACCATTTATCGACGCCTTATTTGCGGAACACCAATTTGATGGCGTATTGCATTTGGCTGCCGAATCCCACGTGGATCGCTCGATTACGGATCCGTTGGCATTTGTGAAAACCAATGTAATTGGTACCATGAATTTATTGAATGCCGCTAAAACGATTTGGAAAGACAATAGCGAGGGCAAACGCTTTTACCACATCAGTACCGATGAGGTGTACGGAAGTTTGGGTGCCGAGGGTTTATTTACGGAGACCACCGCGTACGATCCAAATTCACCTTATTCAGCTTCAAAAGCCAGTTCGGATCACTTTGTAAGAGCTTATGGTGAAACGTATGGGTTGCCTTATGTATTGACCAATTGTTCCAACAATTATGGTCCTTTTCATTTTCCAGAAAAGTTGATTCCGTTGTTTATCAATAACATTATTCAAAATAAACCGTTACCCGTTTATGGCGACGGAAAGTATACCCGCGATTGGTTGTTTGTAGAAGATCATGCGGTGGCTATTGATTTGGTTTTTCATGAAGGGAAAAATCACGATACCTATAATATTGGAGGTTTCAATGAATGGCAAAATATTGATTTGGTTAAGTTACTGTGTACCATTATGGATAAAAAATTGGGGCGCCCAGAAGGAACATCGGTGCAATTGATTACGTATGTTAAAGATCGCCCGGGTCACGATTTACGCTATGCTATTGATGCTACAAAAATCAACACCGAATTGGGATGGAAGCCTTCTGTTACTTTTGAGGAAGGTCTAGAACGCACCGTAAATTGGTATTTAGACAATCAAGAATGGTTGGAAAACGTGACTTCGGGAGCATATGCAAGTTATTATGAAAAACAATATTCGAATTAATGCGGATTATGCGAATTAACGCGAATTAAACGAATTTATAAATGAATGACCCCTACAAAATAATTTATAAAGATGAAAGCTATGCTATTGTTGGCGCTTGTATGAAAGTGCATCGTGCCTTGGGACCCGGATTTTTGGAAGCAGTATATGAAGAGGTTTTAGAAAAAGAGTTTCAAGTTCAAAAAATACCTTACAAACGACAAGTGAAATTAGATTTGTTTTATGAAGGTGAAAAATTAAAAAAGCAATATAGAGCAGATTTTATTTGCTACGATAGCATCATTGTTGAATTGAAAGCAGTAAATCAGATACCTTCGGTGTTTTATGCGCAACTGCAGAATTATTTAAAATGCACGAATATGGAATTGGGAATGTTGGTAAATTTTGGCACCCCATCCTTAACCTATAAAAGAATTGTAAACTCAAAAAAATAGATAATTCGAAAAATTAGCGTAATTAGCGTAATTAGCGTAATTCGTAAAATTAGAACAAATGAAAGGAATCATATTAGCCGGTGGATCCGGTACCCGATTGCACCCACTTACCTTAGCCGTAAGTAAACAATTAATGCCCGTATACGATAAGCCCATGATTTACTATCCGTTATCGGTATTGATGATGGCGGGTATTCAAGAAATATTGATCATTTCGACGCCTCATGATTTGCCTCATTTTAAGCGTTTGTTGGGTGATGGAAGTAATATAGGTTGTACCTTTTCATACGCCGAACAAGCCGTGCCTAATGGATTGGCACAAGCTTTTGTCATTGGGGAGGAATTTATTGGCGACGATTCGGTAGCTTTGATTTTAGGGGATAATATTTTCTTTGGTACAAACTTACAAGATTTGTTGGTTTCCAATCAAAACCCAGATGGGGGTGTAGTATTTGCCTACCATGTTTCTGATCCTGAGCGTTATGGCGTTGTAGAATTTGACGATCAGTTCAATGCAGTTTCTATCGAAGAAAAACCAAAGGCACCCAAATCAAATTATGCAGTACCGGGATTGTATTTTTATGATAATTCAGTAGTCAACATCGCAAAAAATATTCAACCTTCGGCACGTGGCGAATATGAAATTACCGATGTAAATAAAGTATATTTGAGCCAAGGCAATTTAAAAGTGGGTGTGTTGAATAGAGGAACAGCCTGGTTGGATACAGGAACGTTTAACAGTTTAATGCAAGCCGGACAATTTGTGCAAGTCATCGAAGAACGACAAGGATTAAAAATTGGTTGTATCGAAGAAATCGCTTGGCGCAAAGGATTTATAACCAAAGCTCAATTGCTAGAACAAGCTACAATTTTGGAAAAATCGGGCTATGGGGCCTATTTGAAATCGTTAGTGAAGTAATATTTAGTTCGCATATATATAATAAGAAAGGAGTTTTGTACTCCTTTTTTTATGCGTTTTCGTGACTCGAGACGTGTAACTCGTAACTCGTGAATTGTAACTCGTGAATCGTGAACCGTGAATCGTGAACCGTGACTCGCAGCACTAACCACAAATCTTGCCTCCCGAATCGAAACCTGAATCTTGAAACGAGACGAACCACGAACAACGAATATCGCATCCCGAACCACGAACCTCTCATACTTCTATTTAAGCTGAAGTATAATCGAAATTCCACCGCGATACGGCAGCCATTCACCACTTTTATTGAATTTTTTTGCGCCATCATAGCGCTCGCCAGTGGTAGTATCATATCCTTTGTAAAAACTTTGAACAGAACCACCGCCAACAAATGCTTCTAGGGCTATTTTTTCAGAAATAAAATAAACATAACCAATGCTAGCGCCCATCATATAATTGATTCCTTTTTGGTAATAAGTAGTGCTTTCGTAGCCATATTTTTGCAATTTAAATACACTACCGCCCACGTGACCTCCCATGTAGAATCCTCGATGTGCTTTACTGGGGTAATAGCGCACTTCAGGAGTGATAATTAAAAAACGCAATGGCATATCATTGTAGCTGTTAAAAGTAGAACCAATGGCATCGATATGAAAAGTGAAGTGCTTGTTTACAGGGGTTTCATATCCTAAAGAAGGAAATCCCAGTAGGGTACTAGCCGCATTAATATTCACACGACTTTGACCTTGAGCCAATCCGGTTAATGCAATTACAAACATTGCGATAAAACGTTTCATACTAAAAATTTGGTCAAAGATACAAATTAAACCCCTTCTTTATTGAGGGTTTTCTTACAAAGTTGACCTAAAAAAACAGCAACACTGCTAAAATATTAAAAAAAATGTTTAGTTTTGTCTACCCTAACAACAGCTCCAAATGCAAAAAAACATAAAGCAATACATCAATTTAAAGAAATTATCATTTCTACCTTCTTGGTCGATATTGATAATTGATATTACCATTTCATTAGTTATTGCAACCATTTCTTTCTTTATTTTTAAAGAAATTGGGGTCCAATTTTATTCCGTTTTACCTCCTTTGGCACGATTTAGTATTGTGACTTTTACCATAAGTTTTTATTTCATCATCTTCAAGACCTATACCGGAATTATAAGGTATTCCAGCTTAAAAGATGCTACCCGTTTATTTAAGGCTATTTCATTCGCTTTTTTGACTTTACTAGCCATAGATTTAGGTTATTATTTTGTATTTGGAGGACACATTTTTGTCATCATGACCTTGTTTTTTTCTTCCCTTTTTATCTTTTTTTCTTTGGTTTCTTTTAGGGTATTTATAAAATCTTTGTTTAAATATTTTACAGGTGAGGAAGAAGAAGTTAAACTTGAAAGCATTGCAATTGTTGGAGTAAATAGTACTACTATTGCATTGGCAGAAGCCTTTGTAAATGATAATTCACAATATAAACTTCGCTTTTTTATTGATAAAAACAAGTATTTGAATGATAAAAAAGTATTAGGAATTCCTGTAATTGCGAAGCCTAATTCGATCATTTCGATACTGAGATATAACAAAATAAAACACGTCGTTTTAATTAAAAACTTCTTACCTGAAAAAGAGGAATTGGAATTACTTGAAGATTGTTTGCGCTATAAAATTAACGTATACAATCCAAAATTAGTAAGTGGCTTTAACACGGCTGTTAATTCCGTTAAATCATTAAAAAAATACACCATTAATGAGTTGATGTTTAGGGATACTATTAGCATTGATAATCCAAATGTGATCAATGCCTTTTCCTCAAAAACAATTATGGTTACCGGTGGTGCGGGGTCTATAGGTAGTGAAATTGTCAATCAATTGGCTAAGTTTAATCCCAGCCGAGTTGTCGTTGTAGATCAAGCCGAAACACCTTTGAATTCGATACAGCTCAATATCGCGGCTGCATTTCCCAAAATTGCATGCCATTACGAATTGGTTGATGTAACTAATCCAAATGAAGTACAGCATATTTTTCAAAAATACCAACCCGAAATTGTTTTTCATGCGGCGGCTTATAAACACGTGCCCGTTTTGGAATCGAATTTTATGCAAGCCGTTAAGGTGAATATTTTTGGAACAAAAAACATTTTAGAAGCGGCGATTGCAACAGGAACCAAACGTTTTGTTTTTATTTCTACTGACAAAGCGGTTAATCCTACGAATATTATGGGGGCATCAAAACGAATTGCCGAAATTATGGTGCAATCGCGTTTTAATATATTAAAAGGCTCTCAAAAAATGCAAGTCATCACCACACGATTTGGTAATGTTTTGGGTTCCAATGGATCTGTAGTCAACTTATTTGAAAAGCAAATTAAGGAGGGTGGTCCTATTACGGTTACACATCCCGATATCAATCGTTTTTTCATGACCATACCCGAAGCTTGTAAGTTGGTGTTAGAAGCGGGTACTATGGGATCCGGAGGCGAAATCTATATTTTTGATATGGGTAAACCCATTTTCATTAAGGACTTAGCCGAAAAAATGATCCGATTGAGTGGAAAAGAACCTTACACGGATATTGATATTGTTTATACTGGCTTGAGACCTGGTGAAAAATTATATGAAGAAGTCTTAGCGGATACTTCAAAGACATTACCTACGTATCACCCAAAAATACTAATTGCTCAAGATCCTGTTTTTTGTTACGAAAAGGTGCAAGAATTTTTGATAAAACTACAATCTAGTACATTTGAAGATAAGCAAGCTTTGATTGATTTGTTTACCGAATTAGTCCCTGAGTTTATTCAAACCCCACAAGAATAATCATCTCCACAACTGCTATGGGAATACTGCTTTTAATTTTAGGGTTAGTATTAGGCTATGGTATTACGGCAATCGATACCCAGTCTAATGGTATATTTAAGCAGGAACGCATTGGACGTTTTGGAAAACCTTTTTTTATCTATAAGTTACGAACCATACATGTGCGTACCCAAAAGATTTCCATTTGGGGGCAGTTGTTGCGAAAAACCAAATTAGACGAATTACCGCAACTCATGAATATTGTAAAAGGCGAAATGACTTTTGTTGGTCCGCGTCCTGACATAACAGGCTATGCTGATCAACTAGAAGGGACAGTCCGAATTATCTTGCAACTCAAGCCAGGAATCACCGGATTAGCTTCCCTAAAGTACAGAAACGAAGAACAACTTTTAGCACAACAAAAATGTCCACAGGATTATAATGATGCCGTTATTTGGCCCGATAAAGTCCGAATCAATAACTGGTATGCCCTGAACCGTAATTTCTTCATGGATGTCTTAATTGTTTTTTATACGATTTTCCCTTTTCCTTTTGATGTGGATGCATTTGTCAAAAAAAATGACAAGTAGGAAGTCCACCATCAAAGTCAAATAAGCCAGCACAACCTGCATTCAGGAGGTGTTGTTGCTAACAATGGCATGGAAATGCAACGATTGCAGTATAAAATCGCAGCAATATAGTTGTTGGAATAGCATTTTTTTTTACTTTCGTAGCTTATTATAATGTATCATGAAACAAACACCCAAATTAAGCCTACTGTTGTTATTTTTTTGTACAATGCCCTTGTTTTCACAATTTAATGTGAACAACATGTCTGTGGAAGCCGGTTATGGATATTGTGGCGCTATTGAGCCGTATTATAAAGGATATAAATCCAATTTTTCCAGCATGAATCACTTTAATATCGGCATTCGCTATATGTTTACGGAAACAATTGGCGCTAAAGTTTCCTATAAATTGGATCACTTTGTAAACGATCCAGGAGGCGATTTGGGGATTACCTACAATACACTTGGTGTTTCTGGTGTGTATAATATTGGAAAACAATTGGGATTGACGTATTGGACGAGAGATCGAATAGGAGTTAATGCACACGTTGATGCCGGAGTAGCCTTTGCTTACAGGATTGGGCAAACGGATTATGAACGTGTTGGTGTAGTTGGTATTGGAATCTCACCCATGTACAATATTTCAAATAAATTCGCTTTAACGGCAGATTTTACCCACAACATTACTACAAAACAACATTATGGTTTTGACGGTCAATTACTAAACGAAGATTATAAACCAGCATCCGGAAGTTTTTATAACTTTTCATTTGGATTAATTTATTATTTAGGCGAAAATCGCTACCACTCTGATTGGTATTAATTGAATAAACTTAGCTTACTATGTTTCTTATCCATGCTTTTGTAATTGACGATGATCAGGATACTATCAAAAAGATGGAAACCTATAGTACGGAAAATCCGGATATGATTACTATAGTGGGTTCGGCAAAATCAATTGCTACCAGTCAACACGCTTTGAGTCAACTACAGCCCGATCTAATTATTGTAAGAGCAACGAAGAATAACTTCAGTCATTTAGAGTCGCTCCGAGCTTTTGATTTCTCAGTAAAATACATTTGTATGGGTGTCAAAGAGGATGCTTTTCAAGCATTTAAACTTGAGGCTGTAGATTTTTTAGTATTCCCTTTTGATGCTGATGAATTTACTTCGGCACTCCTTAAGGTAAAATATGCCATTGAAAGAGAAGCGGCTTTTGTACAGCTTAAAAATACAACTTTCTCTGCAGGTTTTTTAGGACACGCCAACAAGGATTTTTTTGTGGTATCTTCAATTGATAAAATTGAAATCATAAAATTTACGGAGGTCTTATATTGCAAAGCCGATGGGAAATATACCGAGATCTTTTTGCAAAATGGCACCAAAATAGTGTCTAGTAAAAACATTGGTGAATACCAACAATTGTTTCCTTCACATTACTTTTTTAGAATCCATAATTCAACGCTTATTAATGTACACCACATTGTGCGCATCAATAAAAAAGATGGCTTGTACTGCGAATTGAACAATGGACAAGATTTGCCTGTCGCCAAACGCAAAGAGCGCGAATTTTTATTGTATTTAAGGGAAAATTAATTTTTTTTCAATACTTCTTTTCCTAACCAATAGAGGTGTAAGACAATAAATGGCCAAACAATTTGCAAGTGTATTTTATCGAGCATGTAAACGATATAAATGGCCAAACATCCAGCTATAATTTTGGCCAGTAGTTTTGCGGCCTTCGTGTTTTCTTTCCAAAGACACCATGCATATCCAATTAATAGTGGGTTGAACAAAAGTGCGTTGTAATTCCATAAGAGTTCTTCGTGCATTGAATAAAGACCAACAACCATAAAAAACACACCCAAAAGTCCAGTCACCGTAAAATAGCCGATTTGAACGCCTTTTTTACCAAAGAGTGCAAGTATGACTAGCACGGTAATTAATGAATATATCGAATTCCAAAAGGCAAAGGGAATACTACTATTGCTGGCTTTCAATACCGTTTCTGTAGAAGTGCATATCGGTTTTCCTTGAATTTTAGTTTGAGAAAGTGATTTTTTAAATTCGTACGGTAAAAACAAACGTGTTACTGGTTCGTCTACTTTTGCACCAAAGATGAATTGAATACCTAATTTTAAATAAAAATCAGACATGTAGGGGTATAAAACTTCTCGATAAGATTGGTTAGTTGTTCTCGATTTCAGGTATTCCTTTCCTAAAGTTGTATTGATTTTATCCACCACCATAGTCGTGCAATTTCTATCAATAAATTTATAGGTATAAAAGCGTTCTTCGCTATATACTGAAGCATTTAATTGCTGGAATAATTGATTGATTTGTGCAGATGAAATGGCTAGTTCTTGTTCAATTATCTCTCTATTTTCAGCTTGGTAATTGTAGTAGAAATCAATGTAACTGCCGTTGGTTACAAAATATTGCAAATCACCTTTTACAAATCGTCCAATGAAATTTGGCGTGCTAAAATCAAAGGCACCATAATTGTAAACCACATCAATTCCAGACGCGGTGTCTTGGATGCGAATTCCAGTATGACCATACATGGCATACGATTCAGGTCCTGTGCCACATGTTAATATACTTACTTTAGCTTGATTTGAAAGTGAACTATTTTGTGAAAAACCAAGAAAAGAAATAAAAAGGAGAAATGTGAAAAGTAGTTTTTTTATCATATTATATTTAGGTCTATTTTCTTTTGTCTTGAAATTATCGAAACACTTCCCAATCGATTTTCAACGAAAAAATATTGGAGTACAACGCGGCACTTTGATCGCCCAAGTCGGTTAAGGCATAGTCAATTTGAATGCCTTTATATTTGAATCCCAAACCTATATTGGGTTGAAAACTCATTTTTTTAGTAGCATCTATTTGGGTGATTTGCTGAAAATTTCCAACACCCCCTCTCAGATAAACCAAGTTCAGATAGCCCATTTCAAACCCCAAAGCAGGATCGATGCTCACCGTACGTGATGAAATGAGATCGTTGGTTTGTGCAAATTGCATATTCAAATTAGCGGCTGCCAAAATACTATAATCATAGCGCACTATCCATTTTTTAGATAAGCCTACTTGCGCTTTGGGTAACGTAATTTCGCTGGTTTCAGGCAATTCTTGATTTTCACCTGGAATGGCATTTGCTATGGCTTCATATTTTTTGGTATCGATGCTCCAGGTGTTGTAAGTTGTGGTAATGTCGCGCAGCAATACGCCAAACTTCCAATCTTCTTCCTCACTAATATACTGAAGTCCTAAATCAAACCCAAAGCCCCAAGAATTAGCAAAATCGCCAATGATTCTTCGAATGACCTTGGCATTCACGCCAAAATTTAATCCATCTATGGGCAAACTTCTGGCATACGATAATGTTAGGCCGTAATCGGCGGTGGAGAATAACGAAATTCGGTTGTAATCGATATTTCCTTCGCTGTCGATCAATTGGGTGGTGTTTAAGATATCGTCGACTCCAAAACGAATCATTGATATACCTACGGCACTTTGGTCATCGATAGGCATTGCAAAACCGGCATAATCATATTGGGCAATATTGGCAAAATAATTGGCATGCATGAGTGCAAATTGCTTGTCTTCTAAGTGTACTAAACCCGCTGGGTTCCAATACCCCGAATTGACATCGTGGGTGTGTGCAACAACCGCATTCGACATGCCTAAGGCCGCGGCATCTACCCCAATACTCATGAATTCATTCGAATATTTTCGAACGCTTTGAGCGGGGCTAAAGGCAGTAATACAAACAAAAAGAAGAAGAAATATCTTTCTCAAGGCCAATTTTTTTACAAAGATGGAATAAATTTCTTAATTACTAAACTCTAAATGTATTAACTTATTGTATTACATTTGCTGCAACTAATTTAGAGTTCTTTTGAGTTGAATAAAACCGATTGCCATGCAAATTAAACAACACATTCCAAACGCAATTACCTTGTTAAACCTTTCGAGTGGTTTATTAGCCATTATTGCCATTTTTAAAGGGTATTATGACGAAGCTTTTATCTTTGTGTGTTTGGGTATCTTTTTTGATTTTTGGGATGGTTTTTTTGCACGTAAGTTTAAGGTTTCGGGCGAATTGGGTTTGCAATTGGATTCGCTTGCCGATGTCATCACCAGTGGGGTAGTGCCTGGCTTAATGATGTTTAAATTGTTGCTTGATATTCAAGAAGACGACTCCTCACGTTATTATTTGACCGAAGACTTTTATTACATGGGATTTGTTCCCTATTTGGGATTCATCATCACGTTGGCTTCTGCCTATAGATTGGCAAAATTTAATATTGATACCCGTCAAACCGATTCCTTTATTGGATTACCAACGCCAGCTAACGCTTTATTTATCATGAGTATCCCAATGATTCAATTTGACGGTACCCACGAATGGTTGGTCAATGCCCTTTTCAATCCTTTTGTATTGTTAGGCATCAGTTTGGTGAGTGCGTATATGTTGAATGCAGAAATTCCACTATTTTCATTAAAAATTAAAACGTTTGGTTGGGCACATAACAAATTGCAATTTTCCTTTTTAGCACTTTCCCTAGTTTTGTTATTGTTTTTTGGATTTACCGCATTGCCTGTTATTATTCTCTCTTATGTAGCCCTATCGGTAATCAACAATATGTTTTGGGTTAAAAAATAATGGCACAACGAATCAAAAGGAAAAGGACGGTTAGAACCCGACCTTCAAAACAATTTGGAAAAAAGTGGGTTATTGTTTTTACTTTTCTATTTATAGCTACTGCTTTACTTTTTGTTTTTCGCTTTCGAGAGGGCTTTTTGTATTATCTCGGATTTAAAACTGATAAATATACGTCTGAGACCACTTCAGACGAGCGCAAATTAACCGATATTCGAATCTATGAAGTATTGCACAAACACGATCAAAATGCAATAGGTTTTGATGTTTCGGAGTACCAGGGAACTATCGATTGGGAACAAACCTACCATATTGACGAGGCGTTTGAATTGTCTTTTGTCTTTATTCGCGCCACAGCAGGTTCCAATAAAAGAGATGCTCGGTTTACTGAAAACTGGAACGGAGCCAAAGCACGGCAATTGGTTTGTGGTGCCTATCATTATTACCGACCCAACGAAAATTCTCTAGATCAAGCCAACAATTTCATAAAACAGGTTCGCTTACAAAAAGGTGATTTGCCTCCGGTATTGGATATCGAAAAATTGCCCAAATCACAATCGATTGCGCGATTAAAAATTGGTTTAAGACGTTGGTTGGAAGTTGTAGAAGCACATTACAATGTAAAACCCATTATCTATTCTGGGGAACGCTATTATTCCGATTTTTTACGAAAAGAGTTTTCCGATTACCCGCTTTGGATTGCCAATTATAATTTTTGGCGTAACACTTTAGCATCGGATTGGGAGTTTTGGCAATTTACCGAAAATGCACAAATTGGAGGTATAGAGGGCAATGTAGATCTCAATATCTTTATGGGTGATAAAAACGAATTGTTAGCGCTTGGAATGCGCTACTAATTTATTATGATTTTTTGAACCAGAGCAGGAGTAAGATGCTACCGAATAAAAGCAAAAACGCAAGTATTGATTTCCAATTGGCAAAGTTAATGGTCCAACCCATCCAGGCAATTCTTTTTGGGGGAAACAAGCGGTGGTCTTCTTTATTGAAATAAAAACTACCCCATTTCCAATGGTTTGGATCTTTATGCCACTTTTCTAAAGTTTCTTTGCTGGGGTTGCTCATGATTATTTTGCCACTTCTACTTTTGGAGCGTTGAAGTCGATTTTTGTTTTGCGCAACTCAAAATTTTGGCCCAAATAAACTCTACGAACCATTTCATCTTCTACTAATTCTTCTGGTTTTCCCGCTTTTAAAATGCCCCCTTCAAACATGAGGTAGGTTTTATCAGTTATGGCTAGTGTTTCTTGTACATTGTGATCGGTAATTAAAATCCCAATGTTTTTATTTTTTAATTGGGCTACAATGCGTTGAATATCTTCTACTGCTACTGGGTCAACACCTGCAAAGGGTTCGTCCAATAAAATAAATTTTGGATCGGTAGCTAATGCGCGTGCAATTTCAGTACGACGACGTTCTCCTCCCGAAAGTAAATCCCCACGGTTGGTACGAATGTGTTCCAACGAAAACTCGGCAATTAATTCTTCCATTTTGGCTTCTTGTGCTTCCTTGGAGAGGTTCGTCAATTGCAAAACACTTAATATATTATCTTCAATACTTAGTTTTCTAAAAACAGAAGCTTCTTGCGCTAAATAGCCAATTCCATTTTGTGCGCGTTTGTACATTGGGAAATTGGTAATGTCCATATCATCAAGATAGATAGAACCACTGTTCGGTTTTACCAATCCAACGATCATGTAAAATGAAGTGGTTTTTCCGGCACCATTAGGACCTAATAAACCCACGATTTCTCCTTGGTTTACTTCCACAGAAATCCCTTTAACGACACTTCTTTTTTTATAAGTTTTAACTAGATTTTCTGCTCTTAATTTCATGATTTTAATTTGAAAATTTGAAGATTTGAAAAGGATTGAATGCTCAAAATCAAATCTTAAATGGTATCAATAAACAAATAAAGTAAAAAATAATCAATAGAATAAATGAATTAACAAATAATTACATTTTCAAATTTTCAAATAAATTAATTGTTTTCCAACGCTTCCCAAAACTCATAAGCTCTTCGTAAATGCGGAATTACAATTGTACCACCTACAAGAGTAGCAATACCCATTGCTTCCATCATTTCTTCTTTGTTTACGCCATTTTTATAGGCGGTTTCTAAATGGTATTTGATGCAATCGTCGCAGCGCAATACGGCTGAAGCTACTAATCCTAAAAGCTCTTTGGTTTTCACATCTAAAGCGCCTTCCATGTAGGCATTTGTGTCTACATTGAAAATTCGTTTGATGACTTTGTTGTTGTCGGCCAATAATTTTTCGTTCATTTTCGAACGATAATCGTTAAATTCTTTTACTAAATCTGCCATGGGATTATGCGTTTAATTTTTCTTTTTCTTTGTTTTTTAGTACCGCAGCACTGATAAAAATACTAATTTCATACAATACCAATAAAGGAATTGAAACAATAACCTGACTCACAACATCGGGTGGGGTAACTATTGCCGCCACAATCAGTATCAATACAATGGCATATTTACGGTATTTTCTTAAAAAGTCGGGCGTAACCAATCCTACTTTTGATAAGAAATAAATGATAATGGGCATCTCAAAAATTAATCCACAAGCAATAACTGAAGTTTTAATCATGCTGATATACGATTGGATGTTGATGTCATTTTTGATTTCAGAACTCACGGAAAAAGTGGCAAAGAAATTCACCGACATGGGTATGATAATAAAATAGCCAAACAGTACTCCAAGGAAAAATAATAAGGAAGCAATTGATACGAAGGCTTTGGCGTATTTTCGTTCTTTCTCATAGAGTGCCGGACTAATAAATTTCCACAACAACCACAGCATATAGGGAAAAGCAATAATAAACCCGGCCGTGATGCAGGTCCATATGAGCAAGGAAACTTGCCCTTCAATTGCAGTATTTTGAATATTGAACGGCAATTCAGTTACACAAAATGCCTCGGAAAGTTCAAGTTTAGTAGACAATTCACAAAAATAACGATAGGTAATGAAGTCGGTGTTTTTAGGGCCAAATATTATTTCATTAAAAATATAGTCACTGAAGAAGAAGGCTATTGTAGCGCAAATCAATATAGCTCCTGAGCTTCTTACTAATAACCAACGGAGTTCTTCAAGATGGTCTAAAAAAGACATCTCTCCCATGTTCTTTTTTGCCATTATACGATGCCTTCTTTTAATATGTCATGTAAGTGTAATATCCCTTTATAAACTTGGCCATCCATAACAACCAATTGGGTAATGGAATTGTTTTCTAATATGTTTAAGGCTTCCGATACCAGTATGCTCGATGAAATGTGCTTTGGATGTTTTGTCATGATGTCTTTAGCAGTCAAATCAGAAAACATATCTCTGTTGTTCAACATTCTTCGAATATCTCCATCGGTGATAATTCCAATAACGTGATTGTTTTCAACAACAGCAGTGACCCCCAAACGTTTTTCTGAAATTTCCATGATCACTTTTTTAATGGAAGCATCTGGTGCAACTTGCGGCGCATGTGTGGTGTCTAGCATGTCTTTCACGCGAAGCAATAATTTTTTCCCTAAAGCCCCACCCGGATGGTATACCGCAAAATCTTCGCTTTTGAATTGCCGCAATTCCATCAAACAAACGGCTAGCGCATCACCCAAAACCAATTGGGCAGTAGTACTGTTTGTGGGGGCTAAATTATTTGGGCAGGCCTCACTCTCCACATAAGCGTGCAGGATGTAATGCGATTCTTTTCCTAAAAAGGAATTTTTATCGGCGGTCATGCCAATTAAGGTATTGCCAAAACGTTTTAATAGCGGGGCGAGTACTTTAATTTCCGGGCTGTTGCCGCTTTTTGAAATACAAATGACAATATCTTCGGGAAGCACCATACCTAAATCACCATGAACGGCTTCAGCCGCATGCAAAAATAGCGAGGGTGTTCCGGTTGAATTTAAGGTAGCTACGATTTTTTGAGCAATCAAGGCGCTTTTTCCAATTCCTGTTACAACGAGACGACCTTTGGTGTTGTATATTTCAGTAACACTTTTTGCAAAGTCTTCGTCCAAATAATTGACAAGGTTTTCGATGCTCTTACTTTCTGATAAAAGTGTCTTTTTTGCTGTAGCTAAAATGGTTTCAATTGTACTCAAAATAGAAATATTAAAAAATTTGTATGTGTAAAAGAAAATCGTATCTTTATGTTTGCAAATTTAGGTAAAATCATATTAATAGAGAATGAATCCACACGAAATTGATTTACATAAAGAATTAAAGAAATATTTTGGGTTTAACCAATTCAAAGGTCTTCAGGAACAAGTAGTTAAAAGTATCATTACCGGAAACAATACATTTGTGATTATGCCAACCGGTGGTGGAAAATCGCTTTGCTATCAGTTACCTGCTTTGGTGTTAGAAGGAACCGCTATTGTGGTTTCTCCACTAATTGCCTTGATGAAAAACCAAGTGGATGCTATCCGAAGCTTAAGTTCGGTTACCGGAATTGCACATGTATTGAACTCTTCTTTAAATAAAACCGAAGTCAATCAAGTTAAAAAAGACATTACCTCAGGGGTAACAAAATTGCTGTATGTGGCACCTGAATCACTTACCAAAGAAGAATACCTGCAGTTTTTAAATGAAGTGAAAATCTCCTTTGTTGCCATCGATGAAGCCCATTGTATTTCAGAATGGGGACACGATTTCAGACCGGAATACAGAAATTTACGAAATATAGTGCGCCAACTGGGTGATGTTCCCATGATTGGATTAACGGCAACGGCTACGCCAAAAGTACAAGAAGATATCTTGAAAAACTTGGACATGCCCGATGCCAATACCTTTAAAGCCTCTTTCAACCGTCCTAATTTATATTACGAGGTACGAACAAAAACAAAAAACATCGAATCGGATATCATTCGATTCATCAAGCAACACAAAGGAAAATCGGGGGTTATTTACTGTTTGAGTCGCAAGAAAGTGGAAGAAATTGCACAAGTATTGCAAGTAAACGGAATTAGTGCGGTACCTTATCATGCGGGTTTGGATGCCAAAACCAGAGCCAAACACCAAG
>NZ_JBILKB010000108.1:0-4613 GCF_044376915.1 Flavobacterium sp. | reverse complement strand
GAAACATTTTGTATCTTTCGTACGTTAAAAAATTATTTTCTGCTACATTTGTAAGCAAAACAAAAATATTAAAAAAGTATCGATATATTCAATTCCATTTAATAAAGTTATGAAGAAAAGAGTATCCGCTGAATTAATCAGTATTGCGCACCGAATTTTAAAATTAAAAAACCACTCCGAAACCCTTCAATTGCAACAAGAAGCAAAGAATTTGTATGATCAATTGACCATATTGCGATTCTATGAAGAAAATTTTGAAATGCTAAAAAATGAAATTCCAGCTGCTGTTCTTGAAGAAATGTTGGAAGGAAAACCTTCAGAGGTTTTTTCTGCTCCTCTTGAAACAAAAGAAGTATCGTCTGCTCATGCCATAGATTCTGAAGTTGAAGTTGAAAAAGTGATCCCAGTAAGCGAGGAAAAAATAGTAATAGCTGAATTAATGCTTGACGAACTTGACGAAGATGATGCATTGGAATCCCAAGTTGAAGCGTCAGTTGAAGTAGAAGAATCAGAAGAAGTTGTTGAAGCTCCAAAGGAAATTATTCCAGAAAGCAAACCTGAAAAAAAATTCATAAAACCTGAAAAACAAAAACCGGTCGTAGCCAAACAAATTTCATTTGAAGACATGTTGGTTCACGATTATCAAGAATTGGATTTTGTAAAGGTTGATGCTGTTCCTGAAGTTGTTGCATTAGCCAACGATCTTTCCTTTGATCCATTGGATGTTGTGACTGATTTTCTTAACGAAGCGCCCCAAGAACCAGCAGCAGAAAAAGAAGTTAAAGAAGAAGTCAAAGAAGAAAAAATAGTGTCGTTAAATGATGCATTAAACAAAGGTATAAATATTGGATTAAACGATCGAATTGCATTTGAGAAAAAACTATTTGGTGGTCATTCAGATGATTTCAACCGTGTCCTTTCCCAGTTGAATAGTTTTGATACTTTCGAAGAGGCTAAAGATTTTATACAAGACTTTGTAAAACCCGATTATGATAATTGGGAAGGAAATGAAGAATATGAAACGCGATTTTTAGATATAATTGAGAAAAAGTTTAATTAGAAGTTGTTTCACACAGAATACAATTACACCCTGTATCCATAAATGAGTAAATTATTCATCGTTCCCACGCCGATAGGCAATTTAGAAGACATGACCTTTCGAGCCATTAAAGTGCTGAAAGAAGTGGATTTAATTTTAGCTGAAGACACCCGTACCAGTGGTAAATTACTAAAGCACTTCGAAATTGCGACCCACATGCACAGCCACCACATGCACAACGAACACAAAACCGTTGAGAATTTGGTCAAGCGATTGCAAGCTGGCGAAATGATTGCCTTAATAAGCGATGCCGGAACCCCGGCCATTTCTGACCCTGGGTTTTTATTGACCCGAGCTTGTGTAGAACACGGCATTACTGTAGAATGTTTGCCAGGCGCAACCGCTTTTGTTCCAGCTTTGGTGAACAGCGGTTTACCGAATGATAAATTCGTATTTGAAGGTTTTTTACCCGATAAAAAAGGAAGGCAAACCCGATTTTTAGCGCTACAAGAAGAATATAGAACGATGATTTTCTATGTATCCCCCCATAAATTAAACAAAACCTTAGCCGAATTTGTTCAGTATTTCGGAGCGGATAGAGCGGTTTCTGTTTCTCGAGAATTATCCAAATTACACGAAGAAACCATTAGAGGAACTGCCGAAGAGGTATTGAAGCATTTTGAAGCCAAACCAGCTAAAGGAGAGATTGTGGTTTGTGTTGGTGGGAAAAGTAATAAAAATTAGTCTATTGAAATCAGATAATAATTATAAGTTTTAAAATTTTCATTAATTTTAAATTCGTCAGTTATTTTTTTTATATCGTTGATGATGCTTGTGCCCAATTTTGTAGAAAATATTATTAACAGCATTTTATTTCCTTCTAATTTAACAGGTTCCTTGTTTGAATTTGTATAATCAAAATTTAAAATTTTTGTTGGACTGAATTTTTCTCCAATTAGTTCAGGATTGTTTTTTACTAAATTAGTAACTCTTGAATAGCACGAGTTATTTTCTTCTATAAAATTATTGTCAATCTTGTCTTTACTATTTACAACAATGCCATATAAATATGCCACTTTTTCGTTTACGATATAGTTCATAAAGTTGTTTTTTTGAACACTATCAATAAATACTAAATTAGATGTTTCTATATTGTATTTGTCTTTTATCTTGACACAATATTCTTCTTTAGAATTGTATTCTATAGTTTTGTTAACTTTATTTATTGTCTTGTATGTTGGTTTACAAGAGTAAAATAAAATTAGCAAAGTTGCTACTAACACAAGTAATAATTTTTTTGTTTTCATTTGATAATAGTTTCGTAGAGTTTATCTATCAAAATAATAAAAAAAAGAATAGTTTCAAATTTATTTTTTTCAAATGGTTTTATCATAACCAATAAAATTAAGCTAGAATGGTAAAAATATTTATACCTTTGTCATTCAAGTATATAAGCCAAAATAACATAATTCATCCTTTTTAATTCGTAATTAACCTATGCGTTGGAATCCAAAATCTAAGCCAAATCCCGAGAAAGTAAACGCCCTTCAAAGCGCCCTCCAAGTCGATGAAATCATCGCTACATTATTAGTTCAAAGAGGAATAGAAACCTTCGAACAAGCCAAAACATTTTTCCGTCCTACCTTAGCCGATTTGCACAATCCGTACCTCATGAAGGACATGGACAAAGCTGTGGCACACATTGAAACCGCCATTTCCAATAACGAAAACATCTTGGTTTTTGGCGATTATGACGTCGACGGAACGACTGCAGTGTCTCTAGTTTCAAGTTATTTACGCAGTTATTATCCCAATGTGGCCACTTATATTCCTGATCGATATGCCGAAGGTTACGGGATTTCCTACACCGGAATAGATTATGCTGAAGACAACAATATTTCTTTAATTATTGCACTCGATTGCGGTATAAAATCCATAGATCACGTAGCTTATGCCAATGAAAAAAACATTGATTTTATCATTTGCGATCACCACCGTCCAGGGCCTATTTTGCCTGATGCAGTTGCCATTTTAGATCCAAAACGTGAGGATTGTAGTTATCCTTATGATGAATTATGCGGTTGTGGTGTGGGCTTTAAATTGATTCAAGCCTTAGCCGAAAACCGAAACCAAACGATTGCAGATTTGTTGGGGTACTTAGATTTAGTAGCCACAGCCATTGCTGCCGACATTGTTCCCATAACTGGTGAAAATAGGGTGTTGGCCAAATTTGGTTTGGAAGTGATTAATACCAATCCCCGACCAGGAATTAAAGCCTTAATTCAACAGGTAAAAAAGAAAGTGCTAACCATTACGGATGTGGTTTTTGTAGTAGCTCCTCGAATCAATGCAGCTGGCAGAATCAAACATGGAAATGAAGCGGTGGCTTTACTAACTGAATATGATTGGGAACAAGCCGAGCAATTTGCTTCTGAAATTGAACAGCACAATTCCGACAGAAAAGAATTAGACAAACAAATTACCAAAGAAGCCTTACTTCAAATTGAAGAGAACAACGAGCAAACCCGATTTTCAACCGTGGTGTATCAAGAAAATTGGCACAAGGGGGTCATTGGAATTGTTGCCTCTCGTTTGGTAGAAAATTATTATCGTCCCACGATAGTGTTTACAAAAAGTGGTGAAAAATTAGCCGCTTCGGCTCGATCGGTAAAAGGGTTTGATATCTATAATGCCCTAGAAGCTTGTGCTGAACATTTGGAGCAATTTGGCGGCCATATGTACGCGGCCGGCATGACACTTTTGGAACATAAGTACCAAGATTTTAAAATTGCTTTTGAAAAAGAAGTTTCGAAAACCATTCGTCCCGACTTATTAATGCCTGAAATTTCTTATGATGCCGAAATTGAATTGTCTGTAATCAATCCGAAATTAATGCGTGTTTTGAAACAATTTGAACCTTTTGGCCCCGAAAATATGATGCCCTTATTTTTAGCTAAAGACCTAACAGATTCGGGTTATGCGAAAACCTTAGGTTCGGAAAACGAACATTTAAAGGCCTATATCAAACAAGGTCATTCCACTAGTTTTGGTGCAATTGGTTTTGGATTGGGTAAAAAATTAGACCGAGTTGCCCATAAAAAGAAATTTGATGCTATTTTTTCATTGGAAGAAAACGAATGGAAAGATACGGTAACTTTGCAACTGCAATTGCGAGATATTCAACAATCAAATGGCTAAAAAAGATCCTTTTTCATCTTTACGAATTCCCGAATTTCGATGGTTTTTAGCCATGCGGTTAAGTATAGTATTGGCTTGGTCCATGCAGTTTGTATTGATCGAGTGGGAGGTGTATCGACTCACTAAAGACCCTCTTTCTTTAGGCTTGATCGGCTTGATGGAAATTATTCCGGCGATAAGTATGGCTTTATTTGCAGGGCATATAGTAGATCAAAACGAGAAAAAAGGCTTGCTCCTGAAATGCTTCAGTGGTTTGGCACTCATTAGCGTTTTGTTTTGTGTACTTGTATATCCTAAAAGTATGGAAGCGTTTTCAAAACAAACCCTTTTGTTCGGATTTTATGCCTTGGTTTTTGCTGGGGGTATCATTCGCGCC
>NZ_JBILKB010000005.1:0-45991 GCF_044376915.1 Flavobacterium sp. | reverse complement strand
GGCGTAAGCTGGTTTTTTGATTGACTAAAATAGGAGCGAAGCCGTTGTTTTTAATCGGGTTGAAAACAGTGTGGCTTTGAGGACAATTGAAATCACCCAAAAAAATCAAGTTAAGTTTGGGATATAATTTTGGAAAGAATTTAAAGTATTTTAATTCGCTTGCTGGGTTTTTCTTTTTGGGGACTGCGTGAAAAGAAACCAATGTAAAGGATTTTCCTTGATATTCAAAAGTACTCATATAGGGTTCGCGATCTATTTCATCGGCATAGTTTTGGTCAAGCCAACCATTTCCTACTTTTTTTACACGTGCTATTTTCCATAAGAATGCATATCGCTCGCTACTCGAAGGGTTTTTGGTTGTTGTAGGATTGCTAATGGTATAATCCCATTTTGACCCCTTTGTATTTAATAATGCAACTAGTCGACTAACCGCTTTTGCTCCCCCTGTACCTGCAACCACTTCTTGTATGGCAACAACATCATAAGTATTAATCGAATTGGCCATGACAGTTAATTCACTATCTGATTTTGATTTCCCAAGATTCATGATGTTCCAACTACAAACCGACACTTGGGCAAATGCCAATGAACTCAAGCATAAGATTAGAAAAAACGGTAGGGTTTGAGTTAAAATTCGCATGAGTAATTTATTTGAATAAATCCATTCCTGGAATATTTGGCATGCCTTCTTTAGCCACTGCTGCTAATTCAGTCTCGTTAACGTTTGATGCTTTTTCTATTGCTTTATTTAAAGTTATAACTAAATAATCTTCAAGCATTTCTTTATTATTAAGTAAACTATCACTTAAAGTTATTTTTTTAATTGTTCTATTTGCTGTAATGGTTACTTCAAGAGATCCATCGCTATTTATTTCATCAATTAAAACATAGTCTAAACGTTTCTTAGTTTCTGCTATTTTTTGTTGCGCTTCTTTTAATTTGCCCATCATTCCCATAAGGTCTCCAAACATATTTTTATTTTTTTATTCGAACAAAAATAGTAAATTAGCAGTTAATAATTAATGAAAAATTCATGAAAAAAATCTCCTATTTCCTTTTGGGTTGTGTTATTTTTGCTCCTGTTTATAGTCAAATAAAAACAAATACAATGTCTGATAAAATACAACCTCCAATTGCAAAAATAATTCCTAAAATTATTGAAAAGCATGGCGATAAAAGAATTGATAATTATTATTGGTTAAACACTAGGGAAAACCCTGATGTTATTGAGTATTTGAATAAAGAAAACGAATATTACCAAAAATCTACTGCACATACGAAACCGTTACAAGACAATTTGTTTTTGGAAATGAAATCACGCATTAAAGAAGATGATAGTTCCGTTCCTTATTTTTATAACGGTTATTATTACATAACGCGTTATGAAACGGGGAAAGATTATCCTATTTATGCGCGAAAAAAAGGGAGTTTAGATGCGAAAGAAGAAATTATGTTCGATTGCAACGAAATGGCGAAAGGACAATCCTATTTCAATTTGTCAGGCATTAGTGTTAGTGAAGACAATAATTGGGTAGCTTTTGGGGTAGATTTGGTTTCACGAAGACAATATACAATCCAAATTAAAAACCTAATAACTGGTGAAATTCTACCTTTACGATTAGAAAACACTACAGGTGGATCTACTTGGGCAAGCGACAATAAAACGTTGTTTTATACACGTAACGACCAGCAAACATTACGTTCCGATAAAATTTACAAGCATACAATAGGAACTGATGCCACTTCAGATGTAGTGGTTTTTCATGAAAAAGACGATACCTTCAGTACGTTTGTGTATAAAGAAAAATCGAAAAAATATTTGGTGATTGGTTCTTCGAGTACTTTAACTTCTGAATATCAAATTTTAGAAGCCAACAATCCAAATGGTGAATTTAGAGTTTTTCAAAAAAGAACTCGTGGATTAGAGTATTCGATTTCGCATTATGGAGATAGTTTTTATATTGTTACCAACAAAGATAAGGCGACCAATTTTAAATTGATGAAAACGTCTGAAACACGTACTTCTTCAGAAAATTGGATAGATTTAATTGGACATCGTAGAGATGTATTGTTGGAAGGAATTGAAATATTTAAAGACTATTTGGTCGTTGAAGAACGTTCGAATGGATTGAATAAAATTCAAATTAGACCTTGGAACGGTAAAGGTTCGTATTATTTGCCTTTTGCAATTGAAACCTATACGGCTTACACGACCACAAACGTAGATTTTGACACCGAAATTTTGCGTTATGGATACCAATCTATGGCAACTCCTTCTTCAATTATTGATTTCAACATGCGTACGCAAGAGAAAAAAGTATTGAAAGAGCAGGAAGTATTAGGAGGGGCATTTGATAAAAATAATTACATTGAAGAACGCGTTTGGGTAACAGCCACCGATGGAACTAAAGTGCCTATTTCCATGGTGTATAAAAAAGGAATTCAAAAAGATGGTAAAAACCCTTTGCTTTTATATGCCTACGGATCCTATGGCGCTACGATGGACCCTTATTTTTCGTCAACACGATTGAGTCTTTTAGACCGTGGATTTATTTATGCTATAGCACATATTAGAGGCGGAGAAGATTTGGGGCGTGAATGGTATGAAAACGGAAAATTATTAAAAAAGAAAAACACATTTACTGATTATGTAGATTGCTCTAAATTTGTAATTGCTGAAAAATATACTTCTGCAGCGCATTTGTATGCAGAGGGTGGTTCTGCAGGTGGACTATTAATGGGTGCAATTGTTAATATGGCTCCCGAATTATACCATGGTGTGATTGCTCAGGTTCCTTTTGTAGATGTTGTTACTACGATGTTAGATGATACTATTCCATTGACTACAGGGGAATATGATGAGTGGGGTAATCCTAATGACAAAAAATATTATGACTACATGTTGTCGTATTCACCTTACGATCAAGTGAAAGCGCAGTCTTATCCAAACATGTATGTGTCTACCGGTTTACACGATTCTCAAGTGCAATATTGGGAACCAGCTAAGTGGGTAGCAAAATTACGTGTTTTGAAAACGAATGATACCCAATTATTTTTAGATACCAATATGGATGCAGGACATGGAGGGGCATCGGGTAGGTTTGAAGCCTTAAAAGAACTGGCAAAGGAATTTGCTTTTTTATTAGATTTAGAAAAAATTAAGAAGTAGTTAAACTTTTTTTGTTAAATTTGCAAGGTTTTGAGGTGACTCATATTACTTACCTCGGATAATTTATTTTTTATGAAACAAGAAATAAAAGCTTATAATAATGTATTGGAATTAATTGGAAATACGCCATTAATTAAATTGAGCAAAGTAGCTGCCGATTTTCCAGGGAGTTATTATGCAAAAGTGGAAGCTTTTAATCCAGGACATTCTACAAAAGATCGTATTGCATTATACATTATAGAAGAAGCTGAAAAAAAAGGTATTTTAAAACCTGGTGATACCATCATTGAGACTACTTCTGGAAATACCGGCTTTAGTTTGGCAATGGTAAGTATTATTAAAGGTTATGATTGTATTCTTGCAGTAAGTTCAAAATCCTCAAAAGATAAAATAGACATGTTGCGCTCAATGGGTGCTAAAGTTTATGTTTGTCCAGCGCACGTTTCTGCTGATGACGAACGTTCTTATTATAACGTTGCCAAAAGATTACATGAGGAAACCAAAGGTTCCGTTTATATCAATCAGTATTTTAACGAATTAAACGTTGATGCACATTATAATTCAACCGGTCCTGAAATTTGGGAACAAACCGGTGGACAAATTACCCATCTTGTTGCTTGCAGTGGGACTGGAGGTACAATTTCAGGTACAGCTCGATTCTTAAAAGAAAAAAATCCAGCTATCAAGATTTTAGGTGTTGATGCTTTCGGTTCAGTTTTGAAAAAATACCACGAGACTAAAGAATTTGATAACGATGAAATTTATCCGTATCGTATTGAAGGGTTAGGGAAGAACCTAATTCCAACAGCTACTGATTTTGATATTATTGATCAATTCATCAAGGTAACGGATGAAGATAGTGCACATACTGCTAGAGAAATAGTAAAAAAAGAAGGTTTGTTTGTAGGGTATACTTCGGGGGCTGCTTTCCAAGCAGTAAAACAATTTTCTGAAGAAGGTATGTTTGATGCCGATAGTAAAGTTGTGATTATTTTTCCAGATCATGGTTCAAGATACATGAGCAAAGTATTTAGCGATGACTGGATGAACGAACAAGGTTTTTTCGATTCAATTAATCAAGAAGATGCTTTAAAAATTGAAATTATCAAATAGTATAATACCCATACATAAATAAAAAATCCTGAGTGAAAGCTCAGGATTTTTTTTATGATTTAGATGGCGAATTATTCTGCGCTTTCTTGCATCGTATGATATACATTCATTACGTCGTCATCTTCTTCAATTTTCTCTAATAATTTTTCAACATCAGCCACTTGTTCTGCTGTTAATTCTTTAGTGATTTGAGGTATTCTTTCAAATCCAGACGATAAAATTTCAATTCCGCGTGTTTCCAATTCTTTTTGAATGGTTCCAAAACTTTCAAATGGAGCATACATTAAAATACCGTCTTCATCTGCAAAAATTTCTTCTACTCCAAAATCAATCATTTCTAATTCTAATTCCTCCACATCTTGTCCTTCAGCGGGTATTCTAAAATTACACGTATGATCAAACATAAATTCTACCGAACCTTGTGTTCCAAAAGTACCATTGCATTTGTTGAAATAACTTCTAATATTGGCAACAGTTCTATTGTTATTGTCGGTTGCCGTTTCAATTAAAATTGCAATTCCGTGTGGTGCATAGCCTTCAAACAACACTTCTTTAAAATTAGCGGTGTCTTTGTCAGATGCTTTTTTAATGGCACGTTCTACATTATCTTTAGGCATGTTTGCTGCCTTTGCATTTTGTATTACAGCTCTTAAACGTGAGTTGGTTTCAGGATTTGGTCCGCCTTCCTTAACGGCCATTACAATATCTTTTCCTATTCTGGTAAACGTTTTTGCCATTGCTGACCAACGTTTCATTTTACGGGCTTTTCTAAATTCAAACGCTCTTCCCATTACTAACTATTTTTGTTTAAAATTATAATTTTCAAGTTGCAAAAATAAAATAATTTATATTACTAGATTAAACTTAGTGCATAAATTAAATAAAAAATCCGCTTATGCGGACTTTATAATTTTAAGCAAATCGTTTTAGTTTGTTTTTATCAACAATAGTAATTTTTTTACCTGTTAATGCTATATAACCACTTTTGTTTAAATCGGATAAGAGTCTAATGCAACTTTCAGTTGCCGTTCCTATCATTCCTGCCAATTCTTCTCGAGACAATTGAATATGTAACGATCCGTCATCATTTTTTCCAAATGTTTCCTCTAAATAGATAAGTGTTTCTACCAAGCGTTGGCGTACGGTTTTTTGTGCCATATCGACCATGTGATCATCAGCAACTTTTAAATCGTCACAAATGGTGCGCATTACATTCATTGAAAACTGGTTGTTCTCAGAAAAAAATTGCATGATTTCACGCTTTGGAATAAAACACACTTCCATATCTTCTAAAGCCACCGCACTTAAATTAGCGGGTTCTTCACTGATCATTGAACGCTGCCCTAGTAATTCGCCGGGTTTTACCAACTTAACAATTTGGTCTTTACCGTTATCACTAAGTTTAGATAATTTGCAAACACCATCTTTTATACAGTAAATACCATTGGTGATTTCGCCCTCTTCAAAAATAGCTTCACCTTTTTTTATGGTGTACGACGTTTTGCAATCGGCCATTTTCAAAAGCTCTTCTTTGTTTAGTGCTTTAAGGGAACTAAATTGTCTTACGATACATTGTTCACATTTACTCATACATAAAATGCCGTTAATTACAGTTTCAAAATTACAAAATTGTATGACAATTATCATATTTTGTTTCACATTTCTACTAGACCTTTGTTCCAGGTAAAATGAGCAAATTATGGATACAAAAAATTGTTTCCATTGTGGTATTGAAATTAATAAAAATGATGAAATCCTTTATGATGAGAAGAAATTTTGTTGTAATGGTTGTAGAACTGTATACGAAATTTTCAATCAGCATGAATTAACTTGTTATTATGATTTTCAATCGGCACCCGGTGCTACACCACAAGATATACAAGGAAAGTATGATTATTTAGACAATGAAGAAATTGTTACAAAACTATTGGACTTCGAAGAGAATGGGACACATATTGTTTCACTTTACATTCCTCATATACATTGTAGTTCGTGTATTTGGATTTTGGAAAATTTACAAAAGCTTCAACCAGGAATAGGTGCCTCTCAAGTTAATTTTCCTGAAAAGAAAGTTCACATAACGTATAGTTCAGCGCTAACTAGTTTAAAAGAAATCGTTTATTTATTGTGTGCAATAGGGTATGAACCCTATATAAGTTTAGAAAACTTTGACGAAGGTAAAAAACAAGTCGATCGCAGTCTTATTTATAAAATAGGGGTTGCTTTTTTCTGTTTTGGAAATATCATGCTTTTATCTTTTCCTGAGTATTTTGAAGTTGAAGAATTTTGGATCAATCAATACAGAGGCTTTTTTCGTTGGTTGATTTTTGGATTATCGTTGCCCACCTTTTTTTATTCGGCTTCTGGTTATTATGTTTCGGCATGGAAAAGCATTAGATCAAAATTATTAAATATTGATATTCCTATTGCCTTAGGAATTGTGGTTATGTTCATTAGAAGTACAGTTGATATTATTTTTGGCTATGGCCAAGGTTTTTTTGACAGTATGGCCGGATTAATTTTCTTTATGCTTTTAGGAAAGTTGTTTCAGCAAAAAACATATGATTTTCTTTCATTTGAACGCGATTATAAATCGTATTTTCCCATCGCAATTACTAAATTATTGCCAGATGGAATTGAAGAATCTGTTCAAGTTTATGATATTAAAAAAGGCGATCGTTTATTAATTCGGAATCAAGAATTAATTCCGGTTGATGGCATTTTAATTTCCGAAAAGGCAGCAATTGACTATAGTTTTGTAACCGGAGAAGCCGTTCAGATTGAAAAAAAATCGGGCGATAAAATTTTTGCAGGAGGAAAGCAAATAGGAAAAGTAATCGAAATGGAAGTTCTTTTTTCGGTTTCCCAAAGTTACTTAACCCAATTATGGAGTAACGATGTTTTTCAAAAACGTGTTGAACAACAGCATAAATCAATTACCGATCGTATTAGTAGATACTTTACTCCAGCATTATTAGCATTAGCAATTATTTCATTTTTGTATTGGATTTTCATTGATGTTACCACTGCTTTTAATGTATTTACAGCTATTTTAATTGTAGCATGTCCTTGCGCTTTAGCATTAACCGCGCCTTTTACCTTAGGAAATGTATTACGGATTTTAGGAAATAGAAAAATGTATTTAAAAAATGCATTGGTAGTAGAACAATTAGCAAAAGTTGATACCATTGTTTTTGATAAAACAGGAACAATTACGACCAATAAAAAAACGGCAATTACTTATGAAGGAGAATCACTAAATGAATTTGAACTAAAAGTATTGAAGAACGTGCTGCGCGGATCAAACCATCCTTTGAGCAGAAGGTTATATGAATTTATCCCGCATCAAGATAAAATGGTGACCACAGATTTTGAAGAAATAATTGGAAAGGGGATTGAAGCAAATGTGGAAGGCCAACATGTGAAATTGGGTTCTTCTCAATTTTTAAAAACCATGACTGAAAATACCCATAAGAAAACCAAAGTACATATTGAAATCAATGGCGTTTACAAAGGAAGTTATGTGTTCAATAATCAGTATAGAAAGGGATTGGAGGTATTATTTGAACGATTGGCCAAGTCGTATCATTTGGTAGTGTTGTCTGGAGATAACGATGGAGAACGATCCATATTAGAAAAGATGGTGCCTGCGGGAACAACATTAGTCTTCAATCAAAAACCGGAACAAAAATTACAATATATCGCACAATTACAGTCCGAAGGTAAAAACGTAATGATGGTGGGTGATGGATTGAATGACACAGGGGCACTGGCTCAAAGTAATGTAGGAATTTCGATTTCAGAAAACGTAAATGTATTTTCTCCGGCTTGTGACGGAATTATGGATGCTACACAATTTGAAAAAATCAATTTTCTGATGCGGTATTCAAAAAATGCGATGAAAACTATTTATATGAGTTTTGGGTTGTCCTTGCTCTATAATTTAGTCGGACTCAGTTTTGCCGTGACAGGAGCACTGGATCCAATAGTTGCGGCTATTATTATGCCTCTAAGTACGATTACCATTGTAAGCTTTGTAACAATAGCTACAAATATTTTCGCTAAAGCCAAATAATTATATTAAAAATAATGGATATGATAAATGTCATATTTTATCAAAAACAGCAAGAGTAACTTTGTTAACATAATTTTAAGGTATGAGTGTCATCTATATATTAATTACGGTCAGTATATGTGTTGCGGTTCTCTTTTTAGGAGCTTTTATTAAGGCTGTGAAAAGCGGGCAATATGATGATGATTATACCCCATCAGTTCGAATGTTATTTGACGACGAACTAATTAAAGAAAAACCCAACCAAATCATACAAAAAGAAAAATCAAAAACAATCTAATTATGGAGAAGCAACAATTTTATTACGACAACAAAATTGTAAGAAACTTTCTATATGCTTCTATAGCTTTTGGGGTTATAGGAATGCTTGTAGGGCTTTTAGTAGCTTTCTTATATTTATTTCCAAATTTAACTGACGGAATTCCGTGGTTGAGTTATGGAAGATTAAGACCTTTGCATACTAATGCCGTAATCTTTGCCTTCGTGGGTAATGCGGTGTTTGCGGGAGTGTATTATTCTCTACAACGCTTGTTAAAGGCAAGAATGTATAGTGACATATTAAGTAAAGTTAATTTTTGGGGATGGCAGTTGATCATATTAGGTGCTGCAATTACACTTCCTCTAGGATATACTACTTCAAAAGAATATGCTGAGTTAGAGTGGCCTTTTGATATTGCAATTGCTTTAGTTTGGGTAGCTTTTGGAGTAAATATGATTGGAACTATTATCAAACGAAGAGAGCGTCACATTTATGTAGCCATTTGGTTTTATTTAGCCACTTTTATTGCTGTTGCATTACTTCATATTTTTAATAGTTTAGAAATTCCTGTTTCTGCATTAAAATCATATTCGGTATATGCTGGTGTTCAAGATGCATTAGTACAATGGTGGTATGGCCATAATGCAGTTGCCTTTTTCTTAACAACACCTTTCTTAGGTTTAATGTATTATTTCGTACCAAAAGCAGCTAATCGTCCAGTATATTCTTATAGATTATCAATTATTCACTTTTGGTCGTTAATCTTTATTTATATTTGGGCAGGACCGCACCATTTACTATACTCAGCACTTCCAGATTGGGCACAAAACCTTGGCGTGGTTTTCTCTGTAATGTTGATTGCACCTTCTTGGGGAGGAATGATTAATGGTTTATTAACCTTAAGAGGGGTTTGGGATAAAGTAAGAGAAGAACCCGTATTAAAATTCTTTGTAGTGGCAATTACAGGATATGGAATGTCCACTTTTGAAGGTCCCATGTTGTCTTTAAAAAATGTTAATGCTATCGCGCACTTTACGGATTGGATTGTTGCTCACGTTCACGTTGGCGCTTTAGCATGGAATGGTTTCTTAACTTTTGGGATGATTTATTGGATTATTCCACGAATTACAAAAACAACTTTATATTCTAACAAATTGGCCAATTTCCACTTCTGGATTGGTACTTTAGGAATTGTATTGTATGTATTGCCAATGTATGTTGCTGGATTTACACAAGCCTCTATGTGGAAACAATTCAACCCAGATGGTACATTGATGTATGGAAATTTCTTGGAAACAGTAACTCAAATTATGCCTATGTATATGATGAGAGCAGTAGGTGGAACACTATTCTTTGTAGGAATATTAGTGTTGGTTTATAACATTTTTAAAACGGTTAAAAAAGGAGATGCAGTAGCGAATGAATTGGCTGAAGCACCTGCTTTATCTGTAATTAGCTCTGGACAAATGAAAGGTGAAAAATGGCATTCTTGGTTGGAAAGAAAACCAGTACAGTTTACCATTTTAACAACTATTGCAGTAGCTATTGGTGGTGTTGTTCAAATTGTTCCAATGATTGTTGTTAAGTCTAATATTCCCACAATTTCAAGTGTAAAGCCTTATTCTCCATTAGAATTAGAAGGTAGAGATATTTATATTAGAGAAGGATGTAATAACTGTCACTCTCAAATGATTCGCCCATTCCGTTCAGAAGTAAAACGTTATGGTGAATACTCAAAATCAGGTGAATACGTTTATGATCACCCTTTCTTGTGGGGTTCAAAAAGAACGGGTCCGGATTTAATGAGAATAGGTGGAAAATATAATGACAACTGGCACTTTAATCACATGTGGAGTCCGCAACGTATGGATGAAAAATCAATAATGCCGGCTTACAAATGGTTGTATGACAATAAAGCTATGGATCACTCTTCTATTGAGAAAAAAATGAGCGTCATGGTTACTCTTGGTGTTCCTTATACTGAAGCTGATATTGCAAATGCTAAAAATAGTATTGAAGCACAATCTGTAAAAATTGAGAAAAGTTTGTATAACGATCCCGATTTTATAAAATCATATGAGGATAGTAAGAAAAAAGCGGCAGCAAAAGGTGAAACTTTTGTTCCTATGAAAGACAGAGAAATTGTAGCCTTGATTGCTTATTTACAACGCATGGGAACTGATATTAAAGTTAAAAAAGCCGAATAATGTTAAAATTTATCAAACATAATCTAGAAACCATTGATGGCGTAGACATTTATCCCATCATTTCATTAAGCATTTTCTTTATCGTATTTGTTTCCTTTTTTATATGGGCAATGACTTACAGTAAAGATAAAATCAAAGAATTGAGTGAATTACCATTTAAAGGCGAAAAGTAAATAATTAGCTCCCTCTTTTTGATGAGGAATAAATAAAAGGGGAGTACTACCAATTTAAAAAAGTATCAAATGAAAAATTTAATTCCAGCTTATGTAAGAGTTCCATTATTGTTTGCAATTGTTTTTGCAGCTTTGGAATATTTTATTGATTCCGGAGATAAGCCTGCATTTCTAAAGTTTCCAATGGTTTCTTTATTTTTAGGTGTATTTCTGTTTTTATTAGTTGCTATAGAAATAGTATTGAATGCAGTAGATAAAGTAACCTATCATTTATTGACAGAAGAGCAGAAAAAACTAGTAGAAGAAGCACAATCAGTTCCATTTACAGAAAGTAAATTTTATCAAGGTTTAGTTGAAAAATTGACACGTTCCAAAGGAATTGAACAAGAAAAAGATGTTTTACTGGATCATGATTATGATGGAATCAAAGAATTAGATAATGTATTACCACCATGGTGGGTAGGATTGTTTTATGCTTGTGTTGTCTTTGCTATAGTATATTTAGTTCGTTTCCATGTCATTGGAGATTATACGCAAGATGAAGAATTTGTAACCGAAATGGTTGAACAAGATAAAGCGGTTGAAGAATATTTAAAAACGGCTCCAGATCAAATGAATAAAGATAAAGTTACTTTATTAACCGATGCAGGTGCTTTAGCAGAAGGGAAAAAAATATTTGAGACCAATTGTGTAGCCTGTCATAGAGCTGATGCAGGAGGAGCAATTGGACCAAACTTAACCGATGAAAATTGGATTTTAGGTGGCGGTATAAAAAATGTTTTCAATACATTAATGGAGGGGGGTCGACCCGGTAAAGGAATGGTAGCTTGGAAAGAATCCATCAAACCAACGGAACTACAAAAAGTAGCAAGTTATGTGTTATCATTACAAGGTTCAAACCCAAAAGAACCAAAACCAACTGAGCCCGAAGCTAAACTTTGGGTAGAAGAAGGAGTAGTAAAAGTTGAAGCTACAGCTGTTGATTCTACTAAATTAAATGATGTTGCCCCAAAAAGTAAATAAAGTAAAAGGTCTTGGCAACACTCAAGACCTTTTTTTAACCCTATAGATTTTGCAAATTAAAAAGTTAAATCATGTCTAATCCATCTAATTTTTCAGACGAAAGTTTTAGAGATACTATTGCGACCATTTCAGAAGATGGAAAAAGAAATTACATCCATCCCAAAAAACCATCGGGACCCTTTTATGAAAAAAGAAAGCTAGTAAGTTATTTGTTGTTAGCCTTTCTAATTTCTGCACCATTTATAAAAATTAATGGGAATCAGTTTCTACTATTTAATGTGTTAGAACGAAGGTTTAATATTTTTGGTTTTCCTTTTTGGCCTCAAGACTTTCATCTTTTTGTAATGATGATGATTGTTGGAGTAGTTGGGCTAACTTTGTTTACCGTAGCTTTTGGTCGTATTTTTTGTGGATGGTTTTGTCCACAAACGATATTCATGGAAATGGTTTTTAGACGAATCGAATTTTGGATTGATGGAGATCGTGGGGCTCAATTACGTTTAGCAAAACAAGAATGGAATGCCGAAAAAATAAGAAAGAGAGTACTTAAATTATTTATTTTCTTTATTTTTTCTTTCTTTATTGCTAATGTGTTTTTGGCTTATTTGATTGGTAGTGACAAGTTGTTTTTATTAGTTGTTAATGGACCTAAAGAGCATTTAAGTACATTAATTCCTTTACTGATTTTTACTGGTATATTTTACTTTGTTTTTGCTTGGTTTAGAGAACAAGTTTGTATTATTGCTTGTCCTTACGGAAGAATGCAAGGGGTGTTGCTAGATAATAAATCGATAAATGTGGCCTATGATCATGTTAGAGGTGAAGGTGAAAATGGTAGAAAAAAATGGAGAAATGGAGAAGATAGATCAGCTGAAGGTTATGGTGATTGTATCGATTGTAATCAATGTGTTTTGGTATGTCCTACAGGCATCGATATTAGAAATGGAACGCAATTAGAATGCACGAATTGTTCGGCTTGTATTGATGAATGCGATAGTATTATGGACAAAGTAAACTTGCCTAAAGGGTTGATTCGTTATGCCAGTGAAAACGAAATTGTGAATCAAGAAAAATTTACATTGACCACTCGAATGAAAGGTTACATTGGAGTTCTTGTACTATTAATTGGTGTCTTGCTTACCATGTTCTTGCTACGAAATGATGTAGAAGCAACTGTTTTAAGAATGCCCGGACAACTGTTTGAGCACAAAGGGGACAATATAAGTAATGTGTTTACCTATAAAATTGTGAACAAAACAGTCGAAGATTTGGAAGGTATTCACTTTAAATTAAAAAAAATAAAAGGTACAATTAAAGTGGTTGGGAAAGATTTTGTCGTTGTTAAAAAACAAGGATTAGTTCAAGGAACCCTTTTTGTTGAAATTAATCAAGCCCTTTTAGAAGGTGATAAAATGGAAATTGAAATTGAAGTCTACAGTAAAAATAAATTGATTGAAACGGCTACTACGAATTTTATGGGGCCAAGAACGTTCTAAAAATAAAAGCTATGAAAATAAATTGGGGAACAGGAATCGTAATTGCTTTTGGATTATTCATGGCATTTATTTTGTCTTTCGTATATAAAGTTCAGTCGAATCAAAAATATGATAATGAACTAGTAACAGCCGAATACTATAAAAAAGAAGCTACCGTTCAAAGTGATATCGAAAAAAAACAAAATGCCAATGCATTAGTGAATTTGGTTGTCATCAAAGAGGTAGAAAAGGGAATTCAAGTAGCATTTCCAAAAGATTTTGATTATACAATAATCAGTGGAAAAGTGTCCTTATATAGACCGTCGAGTCAAAAACTAGATTTTGAAATTCCGATTTCTTTATCCAGTTCCTATTTGCTCATACCTAAAAGTAATTTGACAGGCGGTCTTTGGGACATTACAGTAGATTGGACATATGCGGGTGTTGATTATATAAATAAAGAAACAATCTATTTTTAAAACATGTTGTATACGGCTCTTATTTTTGGATTGATCAGTAGCTTTCATTGTGTCGGCATGTGCGGCCCCATTGCTATGATGTTGCCTTTAGATCGAACCAACGAAGCCAAAAAAGTACTTCAAATTCTTACCTATCATTTTGGAAAAATAATAGCATATTGTAGTATAGGATTAGTCTTTGGATTATTAGGGAAAAGTTTTTACTTGGCGGGTTGGCAACAACAAATGTCAATAATTCTAGGGGTTTTGATGATTGTAATTGCTATCGTACCAGAGAAGGTATTTGCGCGATACAATTTTTCAAAACCGGTTTATAAAATAATTAGTAAAGTAAAATCCAAACTAGGTCAACAATTCAAAAGTAAAAGCTATTCTTCTTTATTTACTATTGGTTTGTTGAATGGTTTTTTACCTTGTGGAATGGTTTATGTAGCTATTTTTGGGGCTATTGCTATGCAAAGTGTTTCTCTTGGTGTTGCATATATGTTGCTCTTTGGAGTAGGTACTATACCCATGCTAACTGTAGTAGTTTATGTGTCGCAATTCCTTTCTTTTTCGTTTCGAAATGCCTTACAAAAAGGCATACCAATTGTAGCAATTATAATTGGAATGTTGTTCATCATAAGAGGCTTGGGATTAGATATTCCCTATGTATCTCCTAGTAATTTAAGTTTGTTTGTACAAGCGGATGCTAATTGTCATTGACCTAATTTACAAGAACTTTTCGAGTGGTTGTGGCTTCATCTGATGACAATTGTACGAGATAAAAACCTTTGGGTAAGTTGGATAATTTATAAGTGTCATTTTCAACTTTCAAAGGATTGTCTATTTTTTGAATCATTTGTCCGTTAATGGCATATAAAACAATTGCTTTTAATTCGGCTGCCGTTGCTACAAAAATTTCATTATTTGTAGCAGGATTTGGATAAATACCAGCATCTTCAATCGAAGTAAAACGTGCTGAAGATAATATTGTTGAAGGCCAACGGTTTTGAGCTGCTGGTCCTCCCCAAATTACAGTTGCTAAATAGGGATTGTCGATAAAAGGATTGCGATTTCCTTGAGCATAGGTGTTATTCGTATTGCCGTGATAAGTGTTTCTATTGTCTTCATATGCAGAAACAGGATCTTCTGCATTCCACTGTAGGAACAATTGAATCATATTGGTGTCATTGCTAACAGTAGCACCGGTTCCAACATTTACAGGCAAGCATTGGGTAGGATATCTCAAATACATATACATCATCATGCGAGCGACATCTCCTTTCCATTCGTCTCCAGGATACCAACCACCAGTTACGGTTCTAGAATTTCCTGTACCTGCAGCAAATTTTAAATTACCACGATTACCATTTCGATCCACATCGCATGCTCGCAAATGATGTGCGTCTTCACCTGCATCGCTATCAGCAGAAGAATTTGCTCCATCTACTAATGCGGGGGTACCCAAAGATTTTGCATATACATGTTCCCGATTCCATTCGCAAACATTTCCACCACCATTACTAAAGCTGTTGCGTTCACGATGATCGTTGTCATTCGAAGTAGCGCTAGGACAAATTGAATTACTAAATCCATAAAGCAATAGTACATTATCTAAATTTGATGGATTTAAATCGGTAGCTTGAGTAGCATTCCAATCTTCAGCATAGGTTAGAAAATTAGTGTGTGAATTTATAATTTTGAGGCTCAATGCAGATTTTAAGTTCATTCCTGTTAATGACCAATTAACTCCCGAATAATAAGGACTTGCAGGTGCACCTGCTTGAGCAATGGCTAAAGATATAAAAGCTAATAAAAATATAGTAAAGTTTTTTTTCATACTTATTTATTTTTTCGTTCCAATAATGCCATGTAGAACCCGTCAAACCCACTCTCATGCGCTAAGACTTTTCGATCTTGAATAAATGTAAATTCTTTTCCAATATCAGTACTTAAGAAATGTTGAATTTGTTCTTGATTTTCAGAGGGCAATACCGAACAAGTCGCATATACTAATTTACCCCCAGGCTTTACAATTTTAGAATAGTTTTCTAATACTTCGGCTTGTATTTTTTTAATGTTTTCTATGAATTCAGGCTGTAATTTCCATTTACTATCAGGGTTTCTTTTTAAAACACCTAATCCACTACAAGGAGCATCAATCAAAACACGATCGGCTTTTTCATGTAATTTTTTAATGGTTTTAGTACTTTCAATTACTCTTGGTTCAATATTGAAAGCTCCATTTCTTTTGGCTCTAATTTTCAATTGCTTCAATTTACTTTCATATAAATCCATAGCAATTAATTGGCCTTTGTTTTCCATTAATGAAGCAAGGTGTAAGGTTTTTCCTCCCGCACCAGCACAGGTATCTACAACACGCATTCCGGGTTTTACATCTAAGAAATAAGCAACCAATTGCGATGATGCATCTTGTACTTCAAAAAATCCATCCTTAAAAGCATCCGTCAAAAATACATTCGCACGCTCCGTCAAAATCAATGCATCTGGATAATCGGCATGAAATTCGGTTTCAATATTAAGATCCATTAAAAGAGCTCTTAGTTTTTCTTTGGTTGTCTTAAGTTTGTTAACCCTTAAAATTACCTTAGCTTGCTCATTTTGTGCTGCTAATTCTTTGGTCCAGATGGCTTCTCCTAATTCCTTAACGCCCAATTCATCCATCCAATCCGGAATCGATTCTTTAAACTTTCTAGTTTTGGTCAATTCATCAAAACGACCTTTGATGCGACGCACCGGAGTTTCTTCAAAGTATTTCCAATCGGGTAAATTATACCCTCTAAGTACTGCCCAAACGGCAAAAATGCGCCAAATATTATCTCGATCAAAAGGTTCTCTAACTTCTGCTATTTCTACATACAATCTTTTCCAACGCACGATTTCATAGATGGTTTCTGCGACAAATTTTCTATCGTGACTTCCCCAACGTTTGTCTTTCTTTAAAGCTCTAGCAACAACTTTATCTGCATATTCTCCGTCATTAAAAATCGCCATTAGCGAATCGATGGTAGTGAATACTAAATTTCTGTGTAATCTCATTTTATATATAATTCTTCCCGAGAATTCGGGTCGCAAATATACGAAATTATTGGATTTATTCCTTCGATTAATATCTGAGCTTCTGTCATGGCCTTTTAATTGTTTCGAATTGTTTAACTTTGAGTTCAATTATTTTTTATGAAACAAATTTTTATTGCATTTTTTTCAATTTGTGCTTGTGCTCAAAAGCACAAAATAAATTTTGAAACAAATGTTCTTTCAGCAACTCATTTAAGTTGTAGAGCTATTTATGTTGACACTGATAAAGTTTGGTTGGGTATGGATAAAGGCCGCTACGGGTATTATGATAAAAAAACGGATTCATTATATATTCATACAATTGCGTCAGTGCATCCAACTACCGAATTTAGAAGTATTGCGGCTACAAAATCTGCTGTTTTTATTTTAGCTGTTGGAAATCCTGCAAAATTAATTAAAATTGATAAAGCCACATTACAAGAACAATTGGTGTATTTAGAAGAACATGAAAAAGTTTTTTACGACAGCATGCAATTTGTTGATGAGTTGAATGGATTTGCAATGGGCGACCCAACGGCTGATTGTTTGTCTTTTATTAGTACTTCTGATGGTGGACTTTCTTGGCAAAAAGTTTCGTGTGAAAATTTACCAAAAGTTATGGAAGGAGAAGCAGCATTTGCTACTAGTAATACAAATCTTATCATAAGAAGAAAATCAATATTCATGGTGTCAGGAGGTAAGCAATCACGTGTTTTTGTATCTACAGATTTTGGAAATTCATGGAAGGTTTATCCAGCACCTATTGTGCAAGGTGAGGAAATGACAGGAATTTTTACAGCCGATTTTTATAACGAAAAAATTGGTGTAATCGCTGGTGGAAATTACCTCAAACAAAGTCAAAATTGGGCCAATAAAGCAGTTACTAAAGATGGTGGTAAAACCTGGAATTGTATTGCTGATTCTTCAGCCTTTGGATATGCTTCATGTGTCCAATTTGTACCTCATTCAAAGGGAAAAAAAATAGTTTCGGTGGGAGGAACTGGGGTTTATTATTCTGAAGATTTTGGAAAAAATTGGATACATCTTTCAGAAGAAAAAGATTTATATACTTTTCGATTTGAAACTGAAAAAGTAGGTTATGCCACCGGTAAAAACAAATTGATACGTTTTGAATTGAAATAAAAAAAGCGCTCAGTATTGAGCGCTTTTTTTATCTCCTACGGTTATCTCGTATTTGCCGTAATAGCTGTCGATTGAAGTCATCTTCTGCTTTTTTAAGTCTAATGATTTTCTTGGCAGAAAGTACACTTTGTAATTCTTTAATGAATTTTTTACGTAAAGCAAAAAGATTTTCTTCAATAACCTCCATTTGGACTAATAAGGAAGAAGCCTCTTTTTCTGATAATTTTTCGACACTACCCGGTTCAAATCGATCTAATATAGCTTTCATTTTTTCATGACGCAATTCGGCTTGTTTGTCATCAAATGCATTGTAAACGGGCCAAAAACGTTGTGCTTCTTCGGTTGTTAAATTTAATTCGTCTGTAATATAAGCAACTTTAAGTGCTTTTACTTTTTCTTTCTTTCCTCTAAATCCTTGCGAAAAGGAAATGGAACTAACAAACAATAATAGGAAGGATAAAAGGAATTTAGTTTTCATGGTATTAATCGTTTAAGATATATTCTATGTGTTCAGATTCAGATAAATAGGCTTCCATGTCATCACATTCTGTTGCAGAAACGCCGAGACTAGTTGCTAAAGCCGTAATGTCTTCATCGGTTAAATGTGGAACGATTTCTGTAGTAGTTACATTTTGTTGCTGCATCAAATAATGCTCAATTGCATAAGATTCCATAGATGTATTTGCGGTACCATTAAAATAAAGCGGTATTGCAATTGTAACAACAAAAACTGCAGCAATACTGCTCATCCAAATGCGCTTACGATGAAATAAGGCAATTACCGTATTCTTAGTTTTTCCATTTTTGGTAGTAATTTGTTGCATTATTTTGGTTTCAAATACTTCAAAGTACCCTTCTGGAATACGAAATCCGGTTTCTTGTTTATCAATATTTTTTAATTCGGAGAGTTTCATACTGTTTTAGACATAAATGGAATGAAATGGTTTAATCTAATTCTATTAGGTGTTCTATTTTTTTTACAGCTAAATGATAACTGGCTTTTAATGCACCAACAGAAGTGGTCAATATTTCCGACATATCTTCATATTTTAGGGCTTCGTAATATTTCATCTTAAAGACCAATTGTTGTTTTTCGGGTAAAGTAGCTACAGCTCGTTGTAATTTTAATTGCATTTCGTCCCCATCAAAATAAACATCACTTTCTAGTCTTTGTAAAGCTTTTTCTTTAACTTCTTCGTTAGTAATTCCTTGTTTTTTAGCACGTTGTTGCATGAAAGTTATGGATTCATTTGTAGCAATTCGATACATCCATGAAAATAATTTGCTATCGCCTTTGAATTGATGCAGGTTGGAATAGACTTTAAGAAAAGTATTTTGCAACACATCATCAGCATCATCATGATTTAAAACCATTCCTCTAATGTGATGATATAATGGTTTTTGATACAATTGCAAGAGTTTACGAAACGCTTCATTTTGCGTTTTAGAATTTAATAATTCTGAAATAAATACTTTTTCGTCCTGCAAAACACCTCGTTTATTACTACTTTAGACTAAAGATACCAAAAAAGGTTTAAATAATATTTTAGATTCGTAAAATTTTGGTTTTGAGTTTGTAACTTTGTTACTCAATTGAAAAAAGATGAATGATTTAAGCAATTACAGAAAATCTTATGAAAAAAGTGAATTATTGGAAACTCAAATTCCAGAGGACCCCATAAATTTGTTTCATAAATGGTTTTATGAAGCCGAAGATTTGAATGCTGCTGAGGAAGTGAATGCCATGACGGTATCGACAATTGGATCGGATGGTTTTCCAAAATCTAGAGTTGTATTGCTAAAAAAATTCAATGAAGATGGATTTGTTTTTTATACCAATTATCAGTCTGAAAAAGGAAAAGCAATACTGCAAAATCCTAATGTTTGTCTTTCGTTCTTTTGGCCAACCGTTGAACGTCAAATCATAATTAAAGGAACAGCCGAACAAACGCCTGATCAAATTTCAGACAATTATTTTGCATCGCGCCCCGATGGAAGTAAGCTTGGCGCAATCGTTTCTCCCCAAAGTCAAGTTATTCCCAATCGTGATTTCTTAGCACAAAATTTAAGCGTTTTAGAAAAAGAATGGGAAGGGAAAGATATCCCGAGACCAACACATTGGGGCGGTTTTTTAGTACGTCCTGTTGAAGTTGAGTTTTGGCAAGGGCGACCTAATCGTTTACACGATCGTATTCGATATCAATTGCAAGCGAATTTTGATTGGAAAATTGATCGATTAGCTCCCTAATACTAATAAAACAATAACATTTCTTTAAACAAATTGTTTGTAAATTTAAAATTGAAATAATTCTAATATTTGTTGATAAATTTGTAATCTTTCTATACAATTACAATAATTTTACGACTCAAGATTAATACATGAATAATACATACTCCAGTTATATAGATCGAGAAAAGAGTTGGTTGACTTTCAACGCTCGGGTACTACAAGAAGCAAACGATGCAAACGTACCGTTATTAGATCGTCTTCGTTTTTTAGGAATTTTTTCGAACAATTTAGATGAATTTTTTAGAGTGCGCTATGCTGCAATTCGCCGAATGAGTTTAGAAAATACCGAAACAGAAAAAATATTAGGTGTTTCTGCAGATCAATTGTTGAAAGAGATAACGGTAATTGTTATAGAACAACAAGCAGAGAGTCTTCGTATTTTAAATGAGATTGAGAAAAAACTAGAAAAGGAGAATATTTTTATCATCAACGAAAAAGATATTTCTAAAGATCAGGAAAAGTTTATTCATGACTATTTCATTCAAAAAGTTAGTCCCGCTCTAGTTACGATCATGTTAAATGATTTAGAAGAATTTCCATTATTAAAAGACACTTCAGGCTACTTGGCTGTGAAATTAGTAATGAAGTCTTCTCCAACCAATGAAAAATTTGGTGAAGAAATTCGGTATGCAGTTGTTGAAATTCCAAATACCATCAATCGATTTGTCGTATTGCCTTCAAATTCAGAAAAACAGTATATTATTCTATTAGACGATGTTATACGTTATAATCTAAATAATATATTTAATATTTTTGATTACGATAGCATTTCAGCACACATGATCAAAATTACCCGTGATGCACAGTTAGAATTTGATAGTGATTTAAGTAAAAGTTTGATCGAGAAGATATCTTCATCCGTTAAAGATAGACGCGTAGGTGAACCAGTTCGCTTCGTATATGATCAAGCAATTGAGAAAGATACTTTGTCTTTTTTCTTGCGGGGTATGCACATTGAAAGTTTTGACAGCGTGATACCTGGAGGGAGATACCACAATCGTAGAGATTATATGAGTTTTCCAAACTTAGGCCGTTATGACTTGTTGTATCGTGAAAATGTACCTTTACCCATTTCAGGTCTGTCTTTAGAGGGTAGTATTTTGGAAAAAATTAAAAAGAAAGATTATTTACTCTATGCGCCATATCAATCTTTTTCATACATCATTAAGTTTTTGCGTGAAGCAGCATTGGATCCAAAAGTAGCCTCCATTAAAATTACATTATATCGTTTGGCAAAGAATTCTCAAATTGTGAGTTCGCTTATCAATGCAGCTAAAAATGGAAAAAAAGTAACGGTTCAAATTGAATTACAAGCGCGTTTTGATGAGGAGAGTAATATTTCCTATTCTGAACAAATGCAAACCGAAGGTATTGAACTTATCTTTGGTGTTAAAGGATTGAAAGTCCACAGTAAAATTTGTGTCATTGAGCGTATTGAAGAGGGGAAAGTAAAACGATACGGTTTGATTTCCACCGGAAATTTCAATGAAAATTCCGCCAAAATTTATACGGATGTAACTTTATTTACAAGTAATACTGAAATTTTAAAAGATGCTGCTAAGATTTTTGACTTTTTTGATGTAAATTATAAAGTACACCGCTACAAGCATTTGATTGTATCGCCACATTACACTAGAGGTCGGTTTAATAAATTAATTGACCGTGAGATTACCAATGCTTTATTAGGAAAAGAAGCATTCATTAAGTTAAAAATGAACAGCATTTCCGATTTTAAAATGACGGATAAGTTGTATGAAGCTAGTAATGCTGGTGTAAAAATACAATTGATTATTAGAGGCATCTGTTGTTTAATTCCCGGAATAAAAGGATTGAGTGAAAACATCGAGGCCATAAGTATTGTAGATAATTATTTGGAACATGCACGTGTTTATATATTTGCTAATGGCGGTGATCCAGATGTATTTATTTCTTCTGCCGATTTTATGACACGAAATTTAGACGCTCGGGTAGAAGTGACCTGTCCAATTTATGATGAAGATATTAAAAGAGAATTGATCGAAACCTTTGAAATTGGTTGGAAAGCTAATGTAAAAGCCCGATTGCATTCCAGTGATTTAGCGAATCAATACCGACGACGCGGCGATGAAAAACCGTTTAGAGCCCAATTAGAAATGTACAATTATTATCAAATGAAGTTGGATGTAATTGCCGAAACTGTTCGATAATTTGAATAATCACGAATGATAACGATAAAAAAATATGCCGCTATCGATATTGGATCTAATGCCATGCGACTTTTGGTGACCAATATTGTAGAGCAAAAAGATTGTGTAACCCAATTTAATAAAAGTGCATTGGTAAGGGTGCCCATTCGTTTAGGGCAGGATGCTTTTACGATGGGAACCATTTCAAATGAAAACATTGAGCGCATGGTTGAAGCTATGCAAGCATTTAAGTTATTGATGAAGGTGCATAAAGTGGAGAAATACCAAGCTTGTGCCACCTCTGCATTGCGAGAGGCTACCAATGGCAATGAGGTGATTGCAATTGTTAAAAAACGCGCAGATATCAATATAGCCATTATAGATGGAAAAAAAGAAGCTGCTATTATTGCAGCTTCAGATCTAACACGATTTATAACTACAGATAAGGCCTTTTTATATGTAGATGTGGGCGGAGGTAGTACCGAATTTTCACTATTTTTTGAAGGAAAAATCAAGGTTTCTAAGTCGTTTAGAATTGGTACCGTTCGATTATTAAATAACATGGTTGCTGATGTTGTTTGGGAAGAAATTGAAGAATGGATCAAATCGAATACCGCTTCTTATGATAATTTAACACTCATTGGTTCAGGAGGAAATATCAATAAATTATTCAAATTATCTGAAAAAAACCAAGACAAACCCTTGTCTTATATGTATTTACAAGCGCAATACCAAAAATTGAACAGCATGACTTATGAGCAACGAATTGCCGATTTAGGATTGAATCCAGACCGAGCCGACGTAATCATTCCTGCTACGCGTATTTATTTAAACGCTATGAAGTGGAGTGGAGCTCGTTCTATTTATGTGCCAAAAATTGGACTATCGGATGGTATTGTTAAGGCAATGTATTATGGGAAAATCTAGTTAGACATCTAGGTCGAAGGTTTTACGTAACACATCTAAAGTGGGATTAATTTGTTGTAATCGTTCAAATTTTTCTTGAGGCGTAAAGGCATATTTGTTTTCAACGGTTTCATTTACAACAACTTCAATAGTAATGTCATGATTGTGTAATTTGCCTCGTAAATAACCCAACAATTCATGATAACCAGTCGTAAATTCTTCTTTGGTACTTTGATTGGGCAATTCTAGCGTAATTGTCGTTCCGTTTAATGTTGGATCGTTCATTTGCATATACGTTGCCAACAAACGTTTTCCAGAATCAGTCATTTTTTGAGCAAATTTATTCCACTGCAACAACATATCGGTTTCATTAAACGCTTCAGAAGGTAATTCTTCTTTGTGTTTTTGATGATGTTGCTGTTGTGCTTCTAAGTCCTTTTTGGCCTTTATACTGGCCAATGAAAGTGCTGATACTTTTGTGCCTTGCGGATTTAAGTTGAGAAGAACTGGCTTTGGTATTTCTGGCAGATCAATTTTTTCAGTAACGGGTTCGGGTGTAGATGTTAATTCAATTGTTTGCGCAACTGAAACAGTGTTTTGTGATTCCTGAATAATTGCAACAGCAGGTTTAACCTCAACAATAGAGTAGGTGTTGTTTTTAAAGTGGGTAGCGGGAATAATAAATTTAGCTACTTTTTTTTTTCTCCATCAAAGGTGATGGAGGCTAATTGCATAAGGCAAAGTTCGACTAACAATCGTTGATTTTGACTCACTTTGAATTTTAGATCACATTCGTTGGCCAACTCAATTCCTTTGATTAAAAAGTCATGCATGGCTTTATGTGATTGTGCGGAATATAACGCTTGTGCTTGTTCTCCGGCTTCTAAAAGCGATAGCGTAGCTGGGTTTTTGCAGACCAACAAATTTCTAAAATGAGAAGCCAAACCAGCTATAAAATGATGTCCGTCAAAACCTTTAGCCAGAATATCATTATATGCCATCAAAAGATCAGGAATTTTATTTTCTAAAATTAAATCCGTGATGTTGATATAATATTCAAAATCCAAGACGTTTAAATTCTCAGTAACAGCTTGTCTTGTTAGGTTGTTTCCACAATATGAAACCACTCTGTCAAAAATAGATAGTGCATCACGCATAGCGCCATCTGCTTTTTGAGCAATGATGTGCAACGCATCGTCTTCAAAAGCAACACCTTGTTCTTTTGCAATTTCAGCCAAATGATCTTTGGCGTCTTTGACCGTAATTCGTTTGAAATCAAAAATTTGACAACGCGATAATATCGTTGGAATAATTTTATGTTTTTCAGTCGTAGCTAAAATGAAAATGGCATGTTTTGGTGGTTCTTCTAATGTTTTTAGAAAGGCATTAAAAGCAGCTTGCGAAAGCATGTGTACCTCATCAATAATATAAACTTTATATTTTCCAGTTTGTGGTGGTATTCTAACTTGGTCTATAATGCTTCTGATATCATCTACTCCATTATTTGAAGCAGCATCCAATTCAAATACATTGAACGAAAAATCTTCATACGGATCATCATAACCTTCTTGATTAATTTTTCGAGCCAATATACGCGCACAAGTGGTTTTGCCTACCCCACGTGGGCCCGTAAACAATAATGCTTGTGCTAAGTGATTGGTTTCTATTGCATTCAACAACGTATTGGTAATAGCCTGTTGCCCCACAACATCTTTAAATGTTTGTGGACGGTATTTTCGGGCTGATACTATAAATTGTTCCATATTACAGATTGATTTACAAATATAAGTAGGGCAGTGCCAAAAAACAAGTTCATATTTCCAAAAACAAAAGAAGTTGTGTACAAGTTATTCACAATAGCATTAGGATAAATAAAAATAATTTGGATTAACCTCTAAATTCTAAATTCTAAACTCTAAATTTGCAACGCAGACCGCCTTATCGCTCCACTTGTTTGGAGAGGAAAGTCCGGACACCAAAGAGTAGCATAGCGGGTAACGCCCGTCCATCGAAAGGTGAGGACCAGTGCAACAGAAAGTATGTACAGATAATGCTGTAGTGAAACCAGGTAAACTCTATGCGGTGAAATGTCAAGTAAATCAGCAGTTTCTGAGCAATTAGAATAAGGGCGACTCGTTCGATGCTGAAGGGTAGGCAGCTTGAGTCATGCAGTAATGTATGATCTAGATAAATGATAAGGCTCCGAATATCGGAGACAGAATCCGGCTTATAGGTCTGCTTTTTTTAATCTTCTTAGTCTTCTAAAGATTCTTCTTCGTCACTTTCCAATTCGTAAAAGGAAAATACCGAACCGCCATAGTTTTTAGCGAAAGAAAAATTCATCATATGATCTAGTTTCGTATGCTTTGAATGTTCCACAATTAACATTCCTTCTTCCTCTAACAATTCATTTTCAAAAATGAGTTGGATGATTTTTTCAAATTGTTCCTGACCCAGGTCATAAGGTGGATCCGCAAAAATAATATCGTAAGAGGTTTTGCTTTTTTCTAAAAATTTAAAGGCATCACTTTTTAAGGCTGTAATGTCTAAGTCTAAATCGGATGCGGTTTTTTTTATGAAATTCACACAACCAAAATCGCCATCAACGCTAGTTATGGGGCCCGCCCCACGAGAGCCAAATTCATAACTAATATTTCCAGTCCCTGAAAATAAATCCAATACTTTTAACCCGTTAAAATTAAAATAGTTATTTAAAATATTAAATAAAGATTCTTTACACATATCTGTCGTTGGACGAACCGGAAGGTTTTTTGGAGCTACTAATCGCCGACCTTTGTGTTTACCAGAAATAATTCTCATGAATGGTATAGAATAAAGTGATTTCGAAGTGCTGTTTCTGACACATCCAATCCGGCAGTTAAGTGTGCTACTTCGAATAAAGAACAATTTCGAATGTATGTAAAGGCCATTTTATAAAGGGCATCTTCTTCACTACATTTTCCTAATAATTTTACAGTAACTGTTTCTGGATTCAACTGCAATTGTTCGCAAGTAAATAGCAAATAATAAATAAAGTCTTCAGCAGTAGTATATTGAAACGAATTGAATAATAAAAGTTCTTGATTTTTTACAACTACCAATTCAAAATGTTCTTTTTGTACATGAACAAAAACCAGTTTTTCTTCTTTGTTTTTAGAAAATTCTAAACACTTCTTTAGCAAGATAGAGTTACTGTTTTTATAATCAAAACTTTCAAATTGGTCCAATAAAAAGTTATTAATATTCATGAAAGGGACATAAACATTATTAATCTCATAGGGTAGAAGTGTATCGTATGCAAAGAAATCCGTTTCAAAAACTTTGATGTTGTATTGTAAATAACTGGCTAAAAAAGCAGGGTCAAATAATGATGTTGGTACTAAAGCATTTAAACTATTGTTGTGTAATACAACCACTTCGTCATATGCGTTGGCCAAAATTGAAAAATCTACAAACGCCCTCCAGAGCTGTTCTTCTATTACTTTGTTTTTTTCAAAATGAACTTCTTGCGTGTGCAATATTTTGTGTGTAATTAAATCGATGACACAAAATGATAATTCAGTCAAGGAAACTTGAAAAACTAATTTTTTGTACGTTTTTTGCGTGATGTCACTCGAAGAAATTACCATAGTATTCAAACTTGATTCATAAACAATACCGTTTACTGCTATTGGCAAAGCTACAATTTTTTTCTAATCCTATCGCTATTTTTATAAAATCAGCACTATATTTGATAATTAATTAAAGCCTCTTTTTATAAATGATTACTTCATCGGTGTTTTATAAGTTACTGCTTCAAAATTCTTTGTTTCAGCCTACTGTAAAACAAAATTTATTTTTTCAAAAAATTGCCGTATTTCTGTTCAATACCTCAAACGATGAAATTTTTGTTTTGAAGGGGTATGCTGGGACTGGTAAAACAACTATTATTTCTACGGTTATTAATCATTTGGAAACCATAAATATGAAATGCGTTTTATTAGCCCCAACTGGTCGTGCGGCAAAGGTAATCAGCAACTATTCGGGAAAGCCTGCTTATACCATTCATAAACGTATTTATTTTCCCAAAAAATCAAAGGGGGGTGGTGTTAGTTTTACGTTGCAACAAAATAAATTTAAAAACACCATTTTTATAGTAGATGAATCGTCCATGATTTCTGATACATCGCTAGATTCAAAGTTATATGCCAACGGTTCGCTACTTGATGATCTTTTCTTTTATGTTGAAGCGGGTAACAATTGTAAACTACTTTTGGTAGGTGATACAGCTCAATTACCTCCCGTTAACATGACCGTTAGCCCGGCTTTAGATATTCATACACTTTCTTTAAACTACCAGAAAAACATACAACATATCGAACTCGATGAAGTAATGCGTCAAGCGGAAACGTCTGGTATTTTGTATAATGCCACGCAATTACGCGAATTATTAGATTCTCATTTTATAGATACTTTTCAGTTTAACTTGATCGGATTCAAAGATATTGTTCGACTACAAGATGGTTATGATATTCAGGATGCCATTCATAGTGCCTATGATAATTACGGATTAGAAGACACGGTTTTTATTGTCCGATCTAATAAACGCGCCAATCAATACAATCAGCAAATTCGAACATCGATATTATCCAAGGAAAGTGAACTTTCCACCGGGGATTATTTGATGGTGGTGAAGAATAATTATTTTTGGCTGAAAGAAGATACAGAAGCCGGTTTTATTGCTAATGGGGATATCATTGAGGTATTGGAAATTAGAAAAATTCAAGAACTCTATGGTTTTAAATTTGCTACTGTAAAAATCAGGATGGTGGATTACCCCAATCAAGCGCCTTTTTATACCATTTTGATGTTGGATACGATTACTAGTGAATCACCTTCGTTAACCTATGAACAATCCAATCAATTGTATCAGGAAGTATTACTGGATTATGAAGACGAAAGACAACAATACAAAAAGTTGCAAAAAGTCAAAGAAAACGAATATTTTAATGCCTTACAAGTAAAGTTTTCGTACGCTATTACCTGTCATAAATCGCAAGGTGGTCAATGGAAAACAGCTTTTGTAGAACAACCCTATTTGCCCGATGGTATTGATGTTGATTATGTGCGTTGGTTGTATACTGCTATTACCCGTGCCGAAGAAAAACTTTATTTGATTGGATTTAAAGACGAATATTTTAAAAATTAATACTTTTGTAAAATCAAACTCTCAAAAAATGAAGATCATTGCTGTTATTCCGGCTCGTTATGCCTCTACTCGTTTTCCTGCTAAATTACTGCAAGATTTGTGTGGAAAAACGGTTATTTTAAGAACCTATGAAGCTGCTGTGAAAACAAATTTATTTGACGATGTGTTTGTGGTGACCGATTCGGATTTGATTTTAGATGAAATTGTTGCGAATGGAGGTAAAGCTATACGTTCTGTAAAGGATCATGAGAGCGGCAGTGATCGTATCGCAGAAGCGGTTCATGATATGGAAGTAGATCTCGTTGTTAATGTTCAGGGTGACGAACCTTTTATCGATAAAAAACCCTTAGAAGAATTGATTCAAGTATTTAAGAATGATTCAGCTAAAAAAGTTGATTTGGGTTCTTTAATGTTTGAAATTAAAGATGTTGCAGAAATCAACAATCCAAATAATGTAAAAGTCATAACTGACCAACATGGTTTTGCTTTGTATTTTTCCCGCTCGGTTATTCCTTATCCAAGAGAAGAGCAGGTGGGGGTTCGATACATGAAACATATCGGAATCTATGCCTTTCGAAAAGAAGCATTACTTGATTTTTACCGTTTACCTATGTTGTCGTTAGAAGCTTCTGAAAAATTAGAGCAACTGCGTTATTTGGAATATGGAAAGCGCATCAGAATGATAGAAACCAGCCATAGCAGTATTGGAATCGATACACCGGAAGATTTAGAAAAAGCCAGACAAATATGGTCTTAATTTTCTGTATCTCCAAAATAGCCTTTGCTCTTTACTTTGGTAGAGAAAAAATTTAAAAACAAGACTACAAAAAACAAAAAGAACATGGCTTGCAAGCTTACTAGTGCTTTTCCAAACGTGGTGACGGGGTAGTAATCTCCAAAACCAATCGAACTAGAATTTACCATGCTAAAATAGATGGGATCAAACCAATGAGCGAAGGATTTGTTCATATTTTCACCAAGGGTATACAATACGCCAAATGATATTACAATTTCTAAATAATTAAAAAACAAAAGGAGCATTGACCGTTTGTAGGAACGAGGTTTAGAAAATGAATCGGAAGCAAAAATTAATGTTGGTATATATAACACTGTTTCTAATAATAAATAAACTAAAAGCCAGACAATATAACTACTGGATTGCCATCCATAAATTAGTGTCAATAAAGGAAAAACTACTTTGCCAACTACATAAAAATCCAAAGCCAAATCTTGGTATTCATAACCTCTTTTACAGGCTAGGTATTTGATATAAATGCCTGGAAAAAGTAACTGTGAACATGAAAGAAATAGACGAACTATTTTTTCAACTCCATTATCATCTTGATGGTCGTTGTTCCAAATGGCTCTAATGTTAAGGAGGCTTTTTTGAATAGGGTTTAATTTAGGTTTGTAGTTTCTAGAAACTTTTCCCACTAATAATTTACGCAATATAGTATTCATTAGCTTATTTTATTTACAACAATAAGTTTATTAAACGTTTCAACGTTGACTAAAGTGGTTACTTTATAATCTTTAGTTTGGAAAGCAGTAGTAAATTTATGCAGTTTGCTTTCAACATCATTTAAAAGCATAAAGTTAAACAAAATCCAACTATTATTTGCCATAGATTGCTTGATGTTTTCAATAAAATTTGACTCAAATAAAAAGCTAGGCATTACGTCATCTTCAAAGATATCTAAAATAACAAAGTCAAATTTATGATTGTTTTGAGCGATAAAGATTTGAGCATCTTGGATGACTATTTCAAAATTTTGGTAATTACCCAGATTGAAGTAAGTTGTTGCAATATCAATAACCTTTGGATCAATGTCAACACCAATAATGATACCGTTGTTGTGAATCTTATTTCGTAGTAAGTTAATGGCGCTTCCACCAGCAACACCTAGTAAAAGTGTAGATTGTACATTTTTTAAAGTCGAATAGCCAATGTGTTGCATGCCTTTTTCAAGCACTTTTTCTAAACTACCATGCGAATAATTGGTGTGTTTTGAATCCAAAACCAATTTACCATTATTCCAAGTTACTTCAAGGTTGGAACTTGTGTTAGATGGTGTTTCAAAGACTTTTATAGGTATTAAATAGCTAAATAAGCGCTTAATCATCTCATTTTTGTTTGTAATCGTAAATATAATTTTATTTTTGCCATAAATTCACAACTTATGAAACAAAAACTATACAGCTTTATTTTTTGCTCGCTGTTGGGCTGGAAAGTTGAAGGGACAATTGCACCTGAGCTAAAGAAGTGTGTGTTAATTGCTGTTCCTCATACCAGTTGGTGGGATTTTTTCTTAGGAATTTTTTCGCGTGGCATTTTAAATACTGAAATTAATTATGTGGCCAAAAAAGAATTATTTGTTTTTCCTTTCCATTATTTTTTCAGATGGACTGGAGGAAGACCTTTGAATAGAGAGAAAAATGAAAATAAAGTAGACGCTATTGCTGCTGTTTTTTTAAAGAACGAAGTGTTTCGATTGGCCATTGCACCTGAAGGTACTCGAAAAAAAGTTGCACAGTGGAAAACGGGTTTTTATTACATCGCTTTGAAAGCTAATGTGCCCATTGTACCCGTTGCTTTTGACTACCAAAAGAAAGTAGTTTTGTATCATCAACCTTTTTATCCAACAGGGGATATTCAAGCTGATATAACATTCTTAGAATCTTATTTTATTGGAGTAGTGGGTAAGAACCCGGATTTAAGCTATATTCCCAGAAGATAAATGTGACTTAGGATTGGTAATTTTTAAATGTACCATCCGAAAAAAAGATTACTATACGATCTATTTGTGGCAGAGCAGTATTATTTATATTTTTTGCTGTGGGTGCTTTTTTTGTAGGCAGTGGTGCTGTAGAAAACAAATCCAATGCGTTTTCAGAAATTGCTGGGCTGCTTGGGATTTCTATTTCATTAGTAGAATTGACAAACTCAGCAGTACTATTTTTATCCGATTTTGGAAAAGTCCCTTTACCATTTAATATCCAATATAAATCCACTTCTGGAAACACTTCAATTACTTTAATGATAAAATCTAAACTAGGTTTGTTTCTGCCTGATAGGAGGTGAGATAAGCTAGAACGCTGAACGTTTATTTTATCTGCAAAAGCTGAGGCAGATAAATTATAATAATCAAGAACTATTTCCAAGCGTTTGATGAATTCGTCGATGTTTACCATTGTAACTAATATTGTCGGTGATATTGTTTACAAATGTAATTAAAAATTTATTTATAAACCAATAGTGGGTTATTAATTAGCAATAAAAATTTTAAACTTAAAATTTATTTAAAACTACATAATATATTGATTTGTAATAATTTAATAATTAAATTTTAAATTTATATATTTAATTACAAAAGTGAATTAAAACATTGTTTACATTTGTAAAAATAAAGTTCTTTACATTTGTATTTCAATAAATATATATGGATTTTTTAGCTTTAGCCACAAAATATTTAGTTCCTGATTTACAAGGAAAGTATATTCATTTGGATATCATTGCTCCCTTAATGGATTCCTTTGCAGATCATTTTGAATTCAAAGAGGTCGGAAAATCCGTTTTGCAAAAAAGTATTTATCAAGTTAAAATTGGAAGTGGTAAGACTAAAATTTTGATTTGGTCGCAAATGCATGGTAATGAATCAACAACTACTAAAGGGCTTTTTGATTTCTTTAATTTTTTGACTTCTGATACCGAATTGGCAAATCAAATAAAAGCAAACTATACTTTATTGTGTATTCCGATGTTGAATCCCGATGGCGCATTTGCTTATACACGAGAAAATGCAAATGGGATTGATTTAAATAGGGATGCTGTTGCTGAAACCCAACCTGAAATGCAATTGCTGAAACGCACATACGAACAGTTTAAACCTGATTATTGTTATAACCTCCATGATCAACGCACTATTTTTGGAACGGTAGGATTTAATAGTCCTGCAACTATTTCCTTTTTAGCTCCAGCATTTGATGCTGCTTGTCAATATAATTCCACTCGATTGAAAGCTGTCCATGTTATTGTGAGTATGGTAGATGTTTTGAATTCTTATTTACCCAATCAAATAGGGCGATTTGATGACGCTTATAATGTTAATTGTACGGGTGATTATTTTACAACCCAGCAAACGCCTACAATTTTATTTGAAGCCGGACATTATCCAAATGATTACCACAGAGATGAAAGTAGAAAATTTGTTTTTGTGGCATTGGTCGCTTCTTTTCTTAAGCAAAACGAAAACGTTGTAGTTGACAATGATTTGACTAAATATTTGAGAATTCCTCAAAATAATAAATGTTTTTTCGATATTATCTATAGAAATATCAAAATTATTGATAATAATGTTGAAAAAATAATTAACTTTGCTGCTCAATACCGTGAAGAGGTAATAGCAGGTAAAGTTGAATTTCGAGCCGTTATTTCTAAAATCTCTGATTTAGAGAATCATTTTGGTCATGTTGAATATGATTGTGAATCAATGCTTTTTTCATCCAACGGGAAACCCTATCCAATAATTGAAGAAGAAGCTACGTTTGATCTCAATAATTCTATTAAATTTAACAACGGATTAAAAATAATTTAATAAATTTGTTTCGGTATTGATAAAAAATCAATAATTTAACATTTATTATAAGCGCTATGAGCAAGTTTCGTTTAGATGAAGTAGATCATCAAATTTTAGACATGTTAATTGATAACACTAGGGTTCCCTTTACAGATATTGCTAAGAAATTATTGATTTCTGCAGGAACGGTACATGTTAGAGTTAAGAAGATGGAAGATGCAGGTATTATTCAAGGCTCTTCACTTACGTTAGACTATGAGAAATTAGGCTATTCCTTTATTGCATATGTAGGTGTGTTTTTACACAATACGTCTCAAACTAAATTTGTTTTGGAACGAATCAATCAAATTCCTTATGTAACAGTTGCACATGTAACAACAGGTAAGTTTAATATTTTTTGTAAGATCAGAGCTAAAGATACAAAACACGCTAAAGAGGTAATCTTTATGATTGATGATATTGAGGGTGTTTACAGAACAGAAACCATGATTTCTTTAGAGGAAAGTATCAACGACAAAAAGCGATTGATGCATACTATTTTTAAAGAACTTTAATATGTAAAGCCTCTTATAGAGGCTTTTTTTATACGTATAGAACGATGAAAAATCTGCAAGCAAATGAATATGTTCCGTATCAAATGAATTACATCAAATTGGTTTCGGAACAAAATATAGTAAAAGGATTAAAGGATCAAAAAGAGGAAATGATTCATTTCTTTAGTTCGATTCCTGTTTTTAAACAAGAATTTAGATATGATGAGGGTAAATGGACGATAAAAGATTTGCTATTGCATTTGATTGATGCTGAACGAATTTTTGCTTACAGGGCGTTAAGAATTGCAAGAAACGATGCAACAGCTTTACCTGGATTTGATGAGAATGAATTTGTGTTGGCATCACAAGCAAATGAAAGAGAATTTGAGAGCTTATTAGATGAATATGCAAATGTACGAGATGCAACAATAAGTTTGTTTTCTTCATTTTCCGAATCAGATGTATTAAAATTGGGAACGGCTTCAAATGCAAGTGTATCCGTAAGAGGTATAGGTTATTGTGTATTAGGGCATGAATTGCACCACAAACAAATAATAATAGAACGGTATTTATAATAATAAAGGGAATTCAATCGAATTCCCTTTATTATTCTTCATCTTCATCTTCATCTTCTGTGTCTTCTATGTCTTCAGATTCATTAGCAACTTCCTCGTCATCATTTTCTTCTTCATCATCAATATCTAATTCTTTAAGACCTACAATTTTATCAACGACCACTTCTTCGGTTATGATATCATCTTCATCAAAATTTTCAATTCGATCAGATAGCTTAGTACTTACTTTAACTAAAAAAATAGTATCTGAAGTACGAACTTCAACAGCTTCTACAGTTTCATTTTTGGCATTTTTAAATCGAATGATATCTGAATCATCATAGCCATCTGGAAATTTCTCAACTAGTAGGGTTAAGATTTCATTTGTTAATTTTGCGTAATCAACAATAACTCTTTTCATTGGGGTAGTTTTTAATCTTGTAATTTCGTCAAATGTAATATCCTTAACTTATATTTTCAAGTAATTTGAAATATTTTTTTTATTTTTTTTTACCAGCCTAAAATATAAGCAAACATTAAGGGTGCAACTATCGTAGCATCAGACTCTACAATGTATTTTGGTGTATGAATGTCTAATTTACCCCATGTGATTTTTTCGTTTGGAACGGCTCCAGAATAGGACCCATAACTTGTGGTTGAATCGGAAATTTGACAAAAATAACTCCAGAATGGCACGTCATGCATTTCCATGTCTTGATATAACATAGGAACTACACAAATGGGGAAATCACCTGCAATTCCTCCACCAATTTGAAAAAATCCAATTCCTTTACCTGCGCAATTTTTTGGATACCAATCCGCTAACCACATCATGTATTCGATTCCACTTTTCATTGTCGTTGGTTTGAATTCGCCTTTGATGCAATAGGACGAGAAGATATTCCCCATCGTACTGTCTTCCCATCCAGGAACTACAATTGGTAAATTCTTTTCAGCAGCTGCAACCATCCATGAATCTGCAGGATCAATTTCGTAATATTGTTTCAATACGCCCGAATTTATCATTTGATACATAAATTCGTGTGGAAAATATCGCTCACCTTTTGAATCGGCGTTGTTCCAAATGTCAAACAAATGCGATTGCAATCTTCTAAAAGCTTCTTCTTCTGGTATGCAGGTATCGGTTACACGATTGTAATGATTTTCTAATAAATCCCACTCCTCTTGCGGACTTAAGTCTCTATAATTAGGAACTCTTTTGTATGAATTATGTGCCACCAAATTCATGATATCCTCTTCCAAATTAGCACCTGTACATGAAATAATGTGTACTTTATCTTGACGTATCATTTCGGCTAGTGATTTTCCTAACTCGGCCGTACTCATAGCGCCAGCCAGAGTAATCATCATTTTTCCATTGTCTAATAAATGTTCTTCATATCCTTTTGCAGCATCTACTAATGCAGCAGAATTAAAATGAAGGTAATGTTTTTCAATAAACTGACTAATTGGTCCTTTGCTCATTATTTCGTTTTTTATTTTTCTTTATTTTTATTGTATCCTAATATTTCTAATACTTCCTCGGCTTTTTGTTGTTCTGAAAAAACCTCGGTGGCAATAATGCCGTTTTTATCTTTATCGATTAAGATGTGCTTAGGTTGGGGTAAAATACAATGGTGCAATCCGCCAAAACCGCCTATCGTTTCTTGATACGCTCCTGTGTTAAAGAAACCAATATATAATGGTTTTTCTTTGTTGTATTTTGGTAAATAAACAGCATTCATGTGTTGTTCAGAATTGTAATAATCATCCCCATCACAAGTTAATCCGCCTAATAGTACTCTTTCGTAGGTGTCGTTCCAACGGTTTACAGCCATCATTACAAAGCGTTTGTTAATTGCCCAAGTATCCGGTAACGTAGTGATGAATGAAGAATCGATCATGTTCCAATTTTCTCTGTCGTTTTGTTTCTTCTGATACAATACTTGGTATAAAGCACCGCCTGATTCTCCCACAGTGAAAGAGCCAAACTCAGTAAAAATATGAGGCACGGCTACTTCAGCATCATCACATGCAATTTTAATCTGATTTAAGATTTCGTCTACCATATATTGGTAATCGTAATCAAAAGCTAAAGAGTTTTTAATTGGAAAACCACCCCCAATATTTAAACTATCTAATGAAGGACATTCTTTTTTCAAAGCAATGTACACTTTCATACACTTTAATAATTCGTTCCAATAATAAGCTGTATCACGAATACCTGCGTTGATGAAAAAGTGTAGCATTTTTAGTTCCACCTTTTTATTTTCAGCAATTTGTTTTCTGTAGAAGGGTAAAATATCTTTATATCCAATTCCTAGACGTGAGGTATAAAACTCAAATTTAGGTTCTTCTTCTGCAGCAATACGAATTCCAATTTTAAACTTTCCATCGATTTGCTCTTGCAATAAGTCCAATTCTTCAAAATTATCGATTACTGGGATTGTATTTTTATGTCCGTTGTTGATTATTCTGGCAATATTGGTGACATATTGATCTCGTTTGAAACCATTACATACAATAAATGTGCTTTTATTAATTTTACCTTGCTCCATCAAATTTTCAACGATGTTGATGTCAAAAGCAGAAGAAGTTTCAATATGAATATTATTCTTCAATGCTTCATTTAAGATGAACTCAAAGTGTGAACTTTTGGTACAGTAACAATAGTAGTATTTGGCATCATAATCGTGCTTTTCCATGGCGTTTCTAAACCACATTTTAGCCTTATTGATGTTTTGAGAAATCTTTGGTAAATAGGTAAACTTTAATGGCGTACCATATTGTTCAACCAATTTCATTAAGTCGATGCCGTGAAACTGTAAATTATCTTTATTTAAAGTAAACTCTTCTTGTGGAAAATAAAAAGTTTGATTGATTAAGTCGTAATATTTTGTGTTCATTTTGTACAATTAGTTTTAAAAAATTATGAATTAAAAGAAAGCTTGATTCATAATAATTTTCAAACTCTAAGATTGGCAAAACGAATGGAAAGATTTTCACTGAACGCTTTTGAGGATTGAAAAAAATCTATGCAACGAAAAGAAAAAGTAAAGCGAGCAATAACAGAGCGGTTTGCAGTTCTATTATTGCGTAATTGCTTACGAAACGTATTATTTTTATCTTCTTTCATTAGGGCAAAGTTAAAAAATAAAATAGCTAAAATTGAAAAGTTACTTTAAAAAATAATTTAACACTTATAATCTTCAAAAGCCTTGTAAATCAATGTTTTATCTACATTTCTATTGATAGTTGCCGTTCCAATTTTTTCCAACAGTACAAATTGAATCTCACCGAAGGTGTTTTTTTTATCAAAATGCAGTAAATCAATAATGGTTGCAATGGTTTCATTTGAAAATGAAATGCGCTCAAATAGTTCATTTATGATGTATTTTATTTCCTGATAATCTTCTTGGGAAAGAAGTTTCTGTTCTTTAGAAAGAAAACTCTCTAAAATCATCCCGGCAGCAACAGCTTCTCCGTGAAGAAGTGTTGTTTCATTATTTTTTGCGAGAAAATAACTTTCAATTGCGTGTCCTAGCGTATGTCCAAAGTTTAAAACTTTTCGAACATTTGATTCGTAGATGTCTTGCAAAACAATTTCGTTTTTTATTTGAATGGAACGATGAATTAATTCCTCCAAATAATCTGTATTTAAAGTCTTTAGATTTTTAAATTTATTCCAATGTTCTGCATCATAAATCAACCCATGTTTTAACATTTCTGCTAATCCCGAACGCATTTCATTTGCTGGAAGTGTCGATAAAAATTGGGTATCTATGATAACTGCTTTGGGTTCACGAATGAGACCAATTTGATTTTTTAAATGCTCAAGATCTACTCCGTTTTTACCGCCAATAGCTGCATCAACCATACTTAATAGGGTAGTGGGAATCGTTATGAAATCTATTCCCCTCATAAATGTACAAGCTACAAATCCACCCAAATCAGAAATTACGCCACCGCCTAAATTTAACACAATGCTCTTACGATCAGCTCTTAATTCAGATAATGCGCCCCAAACTTCTGTACAGGTCGTAATATTTTTATGCAATTCTCCAGCTTCTAATTCGATAATTTCAATTTCGATATCGGTTGCCAAATTGCTCAAAAAATAAGGCAAACAATATTGAGATGTATTTTCATCCACTAAAATAAAAATCTTTGAATAGTGCGAAGGAAGGAGAATAGTGGCTAGGGATTCATATCCTTTAGCTCCAAAAAAAATATCGTAATTGTTTCCAGAAATAGTTTGCATATGAAAGCTTGAATTTTATTGCAAAATAAGGTAATTTTTATTTATAATTCGTAAAAACCGATGTATATTTGTGTCACTTTTTATCAAAATATCATGAATAAAATATTTGACAATACTCAAGTTGCCTTTTCTTTAAAAAGTGACACGGAGTTAAAAAGAGCTTACTTCTTATTTAAAATGATTGGTAGCCAGCCACTAGTTAAAATTGGAACTGCAGTTACTCATTTTGCACTAAAGGCCCATTTGCCAGTAGAAGGATTAATTCGTGCTACTGTTTTTGATCATTTTTGTGGAGGTGTAAACGAAGTAGACTGTTTGAAAGTGGTCGATAAAATGTTTACAAAAGGAGTATCTTCTGTTTTGGATTATTCTGTTGAAGGAAAAGAAGAAGAGGCCCAGTTTGACGCAGCCCTAGCCATGACATTGAAAACCATAACATTTGCTAAAGAACGAGAAGCGATTCCTTTTGCAGTATTTAAGCCCACTGGTTTTGGACGTATTGATTTATACGAAAAAGTAGGAGAAAAGACTAATTTAACTGTAGCAGAAGAAGCCGAATGGCAACGCATAATTACTCGTTTTGATACAGCCTGCAAAGCCGCATTTGAAAATGATGTCTTCTTGTTAATAGATGCAGAGGAAAGTTGGATGCAAGATGCTGCGGATGCAATTGTTACCGATATGATGCGAACTTATAACAAACAAAAAGCTATTGTTTTTAATACCTTACAAATGTACCGTTGGGACCGTTTGGATTATTTAAAACAATTGCATGAACTAGCAAAAACGGAAGGATTTCATATTGGAATGAAATTGGTGCGTGGAGCCTATATGGAGAAAGAAAACGATCGTGCTGCAGCTAAAGGATTGCAATCGCCAATTTGTGTTTCAAAAGATGCTACCGATATCAATTACAATGCTGCTGTTTTGTATATGGTTGAACATTTGAATCAAATGGCAATTTTTGCGGGAACTCATAATGAGGAAAGCTCTTATAAATTAATGCAATTGCTTAATGAAAATGGAATTGCCAAAGATGACAAGCGTATCTTTTTCGGGCAATTATTAGGAATGAGTGATAATATTAGTTTTAATTTGGCAGCTCACAATTACAATGTAGCCAAATACTTGCCTTTTGGTCCGGTACGTGATGTGATGCCTTATTTGATTCGTAGAGCAGAAGAAAATACTTCGGTAGCAGGTCAAACCAGTAGAGAGCTTACCCTTATAGAAAAAGAAAAAAAGCGGAGAAAACTGTAAAATCAAATAGATCTTATGTAAATAAAAAAAGCACTTCAGTTGAAGTGCTTTTTTTGTGGGCGATGAGGGGTTCGAACCCCCGACCCCCTCGGTGTAAACGAGGTGCTCTGAACCAGCTGAGCTAATCGCCCCAATACATGCTATACATTTTGTGTATTGCGAGTGCAAATATACACCGATAATTTATTTCTACAAGTGATTTGCGAAAAAAAATTATTTTTTTTCAATCTTTTCCAACAGTACCCGTTCTGTATAATTGATCATTGTAATAGTAATGTCTTCATTCTTAGAAGTTTTACCTTCGATAATATATATTTTACCTTTTCTATAAGGTTCGTTACTTTTTTCAAAATCAACATCTCCGTAGGTCAAACTTTTTCTTATATCGTCGATTGTAACCCATTTTTCATCCAATGAATGCTGTGCAAGCGAATCAATTACTAAGGATTTGCTTCGCAAGTCTTTTAATACTCGGCAATTGGGTAAATAACAAAATTCGACACCACGATCGGTTGCTTTTGCTTTTAAAAACCACATCACAAAAACTGCCCCTAGGAATAATCCAAAAATATAATACGCTAAACGAAACTGAAATTTCATACCTAATAATTTTGTACAAATTTACTATAAATTACAGTTAAAATAACTCTTGAAGTTGTAGAATTAACGAAATTAAAAAACAATTAAATTGATGTCTCTGTGCTCTAAGTCAAACCAATCTGCTATGGCTTTGTTGGTCAATAAACCGTGGTAGCTATAAATACCGTGTTTTAGCCCTAAATTACATCGAATAGCACTTTCGATACCACCATCTTCAGCGATTTGCAATAAGAAAGGTGAAATGATATTACTAATTGACATAGAAGCCGTTTTAGAATAGCGTGACGGTATATTTGGTACACAATAATGGATTACACCATTTTTAATAAAAGTTGGTTTTTCATGAGTTGTTATTTCAGAAGTTTCAAAACAACCCCCTGTATCGATACTTACATCGACAACTATAGCTCCTTTTTTCATGTGTTCTACCATGGTTTCTGTTACTACAATGGGTGCACGATTTTTACCTTTCATCGCACCAATCGCCACATCGCATCGACGCAAAGCTTTTAATAAGGATTTATCTTGTATGGTAGATGTAAAAATGCGTTGGTTTAAGGTATTTTGTAGACGACGTAATTTTGTAATAGAATTGTCAAAAACTTCGACATTAGCGCCAAGGCCTAAAGCGGTTCTGGCAGCAAATTCGGCAACAGTTCCTGCGCCAATGATAACGACTTTTGTGGGAGGTACTCCTGTAATGTTTCCAAATAACAGTCCTTTACCAATATTTTCTCCAATCATCAATTCAGAGGCAATTAGGATCGAGGCCGTTCCTGCAATTTCGGAGAGTGATTTTACAGCTGGATAGGAACCGTCTTCATCTTTTATAAATTCAAAAGCTAAAGCGGTAATGCGTTTAGCCGCCAATGCTTCAAAATAATCTTTTTTTTGAGTTTTTAATTGAATAGCTGAAATAACAATGGTTTGCGGATGCATGATTTCAATTTCCGATAGCGTAGGAGGTTCCACTTTTAAAATCATGGGACATGCTAATACTTTTTTTGTGTCTTGGGTAATTTCAGCTCCAGCATTACTATATTCTTGGTCGGAATAACTTGAGTTTTCTCCTGAGCCTGCTTCTATCATGACACGGTGCCCATGATAAACCAATGAAGATACAGCATCTGGAGTCAAACAAATGCGGCGTTCTTGATAAGAAGTTTCTTTAGGAATACCAATAAATAATTCACTTTTGTGTCGGGCTACTTCTAATTTTTCTTCTTGTGGAAGTAATTGCGATGTTGAAAAAGGACTATAGATTGCCATGACATTAGATTTTAAACGGGAAAATTACTAATAATTTTTGTATTAAAAAACTGCTATACAATAAATTACTTATAGGTTAGCTAATTATTTAAAACCAACTCTCTCTTTCCGTCGGCTAATACCTTTATTGAAATATGTGCATGATCAATAGGAATTAAATTGGGGGTTTTTTCGGGCCATTCAATGAAACACCAATCGTCGGAATAAAAATATTCGTCCAATCCCATGTCATATCCTTCTTCTTCCGAGTTTAAGCGATACAAATCAAAATGGTATACAATTTCACCACGGTGGGTTCTATATTCATTTACCAATGAAAAAGTAGGGCTACTCGAATTGTCTTTAACTCCTAATTCTTTTACTATTTCTTTTATTAGTGTGGTTTTTCCCGCACCCATTTGGGCGTGAAAGGTAATTACTTTCTTTAAAGATGGGACTGCCAAAATTTGTTTGGCCACTGCATTTATTTCTTCTAAACTAAATCGAATTATCATGTGTAATATACTATTTTCGAGGCTCAAAAATTAAAAAAGGAATAACCATTTCTTCCAGTGAAATACCTCCGTGTTGGTAAGTATTGCGGTAATAACTCACGTAATGATTAAAATTGTTTACATAGGCCAAAAATAAATCATTTTTTGCAAAAATATAAGAACTACTCATGTTCAACGTGGGAAGTCCGATTTTTTTTGGATCTTTTACGGCGAAAACATCTTTATCTTCATAGGTTAAGCTTCGTCCGGTTTTGTATCGAAGATTTAAGCTTGTGTTTTTATCACCAATTACTTTGGATGGATTCTTACAATTGATGGTCCCATGATCGGTGGTTAATATCAATCGGAAACCAAGTTGTTGTGCTTGCTGAATCATCTCTAGTAGAGGCGAATTCTTAAACCAACTTACCGTTAACGATCGATAGGCTTTGTCGTTTGAAGCAAGTTCTTTGACCACATCCATTTCGGTTTTTGCATGCGATAGCATGTCAACAAAATTATAGACAATGGTGGTAAGATCATTTCCTTTTAAGGATTTGAAATTATCGGCTAACTTTTTTCCGGCTGCAAAATTGGTTATTTTATAATATTCCTGCTTTATGTTCAATCCCAAACGTTTCAATTGATCTATTAAAAACTCGGCTTCAAATTGATTTTTTCCTCCTTCATCAATGTCATTTTTCCAATATTGAGGCAATTTTTGTTCCATTTCAAATGGGGTCAAACCCGAAAAAATTGCATTTCTTGCATATTGCGTAGCTGTGGGTAAAATAGAAAAATAGCTGACTTCTTTTTCTAACTTGTAATGGTTGTTGATTAAACTTTCAAAAGCTTTCCATTGATCATAGCGTAAATTGTCAATGACCACAAAAAGAATAGGTTTGTCTTTTTTTCGAATTTCGGGTGCAACATACGTCCCAAAAATTTCATGGGATAATTGGGGTTTATTCGTTTTATCAATAAACCAATCTTCGTAGTTGCGTTCTATGAATTTACCAAATTGCGCATTGGCTTCAGCTTTCTGACTTTCCAATATTTCTACCATGCTTTGGTCTTCAATATTTTCAAGTTGAAGCTCCCAAAACAATAACTTTTTATAGAGTTCAACCCAATCTTCATAGGTGCGAACACTTCCCATATCCATGGCTATATTTCGAAATTCTTTTTGATAATCTAAAGTGGTTTTTTCAGAAATCAATCGCGAATGATCTAAATTTTTTTTCAAACTCAACAAAATCTGATTTGGATTTACGGGTTTAATCAAATAATCTGCAATTTTAGAACCGATAGCTTCCTCCATGATATATTCTTCTTCACTTTTGGTAATCATAATTACCGGGATTGAAGATTTTTTTTCTTTTAGTTCAGCCAATGTTTCTAAGCCACTTAAACCGGGCATATTTTCATCTAGAAAAACGACGTCAAAATTTTCACTCTCAAATAAATCAATGGCATCTTGACCGTTATTACAGGTGGTTACCACATAGTTTTTCTTTTCCAAAAATAGAATATGGGGTGTAAGCAGATCAATTTCATCATCAACCCAAAGGATTTTTATTTGGCTCATATTTTTTGTATTTGTTTGCAATTTACTATTTATTAAACGACGATAATACTAAAATTAGTATAAATTATTGGAATAGTTTTAAACAATTCTGTTGGGAAAATTACTTACATTTGTTACACTAAATATACTGTTGTGAGCCAAACGAATAAACTCAAAATCTTTAACGATCCCATTTACGGTTTTATTACCATACCGAATGCTTTCATTTATGATTTAATTCAGCATCCCTATTTCCAAAGATTGCGACGTATTTCACAAATGGGTATGTCCTATTTAGTCTATCCAGGGGCTCATCACACAAGATTTCATCATGCGCTAGGTTGTATGCACATTATGCAAAAAGCAGTACAAACCCTTCAATTTAAAGGTGTTAGTATTTCTGTAGAAGAAGAAGAAGCTTTATATATTGCAATACTGCTTCACGATATAGGACACGGACCCTTTAGCCATGCTATGGAACATAGTATTGTGGAAGAGGTACACCATGAACAACTTTCTTTACTATTTATGGAACAATTGAACCGTGAGTTTGATGGTAAATTGGATTTAGCAATTCAAGTGTTCAAAGGAGTTTATCCTCGAAAATTTATGTTGCAATTGATTTCAAGTCAGTTGGATATGGATCGCATGGATTATTTAAAAAGAGATAGTTTTTATAGTGGGGTTGCCGAAGGTAATATAAATAGTGATCGATTAATTCAAATGATGCATGTGAAGGACGATGTTTTAGTAATTGAAGAAAAAGGAATTTATTCGGTTGAAAAATTTTTGGTTGCGAGACGATTAATGTATTGGCAAGCCTATCTACACAAGACGAGTGTGGTCGCCGAATTGATATTGACCAAGATATTAAAACGTGCAAAAGAGTTGTCTCAAAATGGAATTGAATTGCCTTGTAGCGTGTCGTTACAATTTTTCATGACGCATAAAATAGCATTGTCGGACTTTGATGCTGTTACATTAAATAACTTTTCACATTTGGATGATTATGATATAATGGGTGCCATAAAAGCATGGCAATTCCATGATGATTATGTTTTACAAAATTTGTGTCGTATGGTTTTGAACAGGGATTTATTAAAGATTCAAATTACAGAAGATAAACAAGATAAATCGGAAATACAAGCCTTAAAAAACAAATTCATGAACTTGGCTTCTCTATCAGAAAAAGAAGCTGATTATTTTGTATTTAAAGGAAAACTTAAAAATCAAGCTTACAGTAAGTCAAGCGCACCAATTTATATTTTGAAAAAGGATAATAGTATTGAAGATGTTGTTGAAGCTTCCGATCAAATGTACTTGAAAGCCTTATCCAAAGAAGTAACAAAATATTACGTTTGTTTTCCAAAAGTAGTGCTTGGAATTTAACAGTTTAATTTAATTTTTATATTTTTGCACCTATAAAAAATCTCAAAGTTGTATATTTGATAGTTTTGAGTCGTTTTATATGTATCATTTCGTAAGTATTTACGAAATAAATATCCAAAATAAATGAAATTTACAGCAGCGCAAATAGCCGGTATATTAGAAGGAGAAGTAGTTGGAGATCCGAGTGCAGAGGTTTATAAATTAGCTAAAATTGAAGAAGGTACAGAAGGTTCTTTAACTTTTTTGGCCAACCCAAAATACATCCCTTTCATTTATACTACCCAAGCTACTATTACTATAGTTAATGCTACTTTTGTGCCTGAGCAAGTAATTACGACTACATTAATAAAAGTTGAGGATGCCTATCAATCTTTTTCAAAGTTATTAGAATACTACAATCAGGTTAAGTTAATGAAATCGGGTATTGAGCAACCTTCTGTTATTTCTGAGGGAGTTGTATATGGTACCGATTTGTATTTGGGAAGTTTTTGTTACATCGGAAAAAATGTAACCATAGGTAACAATGTAAAAATTTATCCAAATAGCTTTATTGGTGATAATGTTAGCATTGGTGATAATTGTGTTTTCTTTGCGGGAGTTCGAATCTATTCAGAAACGGTTATGGGATCAAATTGTACGATCCATTCGGGAACCATTATCGGATCAGATGGTTTTGGATTCGCTCCACAAGAAGATGGAACCTATAAAAAAGTACCTCAAATTGGAAATGTCATTATTGAAGACGATGTAGAAATTGGTTCGTGTACAACTATAGATAGAGCAACA
>NZ_JBILKB010000004.1:0-46250 GCF_044376915.1 Flavobacterium sp. | reverse complement strand
TCAACAATTGAAATCTCCTCGCACCATTCACACGCAACAAGGCAAATTCTGATTCACGCTCTTTTAACGTAGTATAGAGCGCAATAAAAATTGAAATTCCCGAAATCAACATGATCCCATACGCTAAATATTGCAGCGCCGTTACTCCAATTCCAAACAAACCAAACAAACGATTGACTTCAAAAGCAGGAGATACGGCTTGCATTTTTGTATTTTGTGGAATCACGCGCTGCCACGTTAGTTTTGCCATTTGATTGCGAATTTTCAATAAAACTGCGGTAATTTCCATATTGGGTTCATCAATCGTTATGTCTGCTTCTTCATGTTCATGTTCATGTTCGTGTTCGTGTTCACCTTCGACATGAATATGCCCTTCTTCTCCATGGGCTGGATTTTCTTCATGCTCGTGGTGCATTTGCCAAACTGTTGGGATTGTACAAAGGATTAAATTATCTACAACTTTTCCCGTTTTTGATGCAATTCCAACGATTACATAGGCATAATCGTCATGGACTTCACCTTCTTCGGCATCGCCATGAGAACCATAAAATTCATCCCCCACTTTCAAATTTAATTTTTGTGCTATTTCGGCTCCAACAACTACTTCAAAATTCTTTTCAAAGAGAATACCATCCACAACTTTTGCATTATATTTTGCTAAGTAATCGGTGGTTGTACCTAAGATTTTATAGCCTCGATAATTATCACCAAAGGCAAGTGGGATTGCTTTTTCAACAAAGGGATGATTCATCCAAACTTTTGCCGAATCATAGCTAATATTTCCAGTAGGTGAATCCACTTGGTATACCGATGACAAAATTAATTGCAACGGACTTCCTTGAGCGCCCAAAACAAGATCTACATCTTCAATGTTACTTGAAAATTTTTCTTCAAACTGTTTTTCAACCAAGATTAAAGTAGTAATAATTGCGACACTCGATGTTAATAAAATAACACTTAAAACAGTATTCAATGGTTTAAACCAAATGTTTTTCCACGCTAATTTTGCAATCATACCAAAGTAATTTTATTAATGAATTTTTCTTTAATACGGTTATCGTGCGTTACAATAAGTAAAGCTGCATTGTATTCTTTTGATAAAGAAGTTAGCAAATCGATTACTTTTTCAGCATTTTTGTCATCTAAACTTGATGTCGGTTCGTCGGCCAAAAGGACTTTAGGTTCATTCATTAAAGCACGTGCAATAGAAACGCGTTGTTGTTGTCCAATACTCAATTGTGCGGGTAATTTAGTCGCTTGGTTTTCGATACCTAATTGTGTCAATAGTTTTTTGGCACGCTTGGAATGTTTTTTACCGGTGGCCAACCAACTGGACATTTCTAAATTTTCCAACACAGTCAATGCGGCAATGAAATATGATTTTTGAAAAACTAAACCAATATTTTTTCCTCGAAATGCATCGGTTGCCTTTTCTGACAATGAAACCAAATCAGTTTTATTAATTATAATTTGACCTGCTTTTGGTTGCAACAATCCTGCTAAAATATGCAAATAGGTTGTTTTCCCTTTACCCGAATCTCCAGTAATAAGCAAAGTGCTTCCTGCTTCGCAATACAAATCTGGAAAAATAAATTCTTTGTCTTTAGAATACGAAAATCGTAAATTTTTGGTACTTATCATACGTAAATATTCCGCTTAAATTGTGTCGAAAGTTACTAAAAAAATAAATAAAATTATAGTGCCGCTTTATATCTATTGCTTACTTCTGTCCAGTTAACTACATTCCATAAAGCAGCTAAATAATCGGCTCTTTTATTTTGGTATTTCAAATAGTATGCATGTTCCCAAACGTCTATTCCAAAAATGGGAGTTCCCTTAACGTCGGCAACATCCATTAACGGATTGTCTTGATTTGCAGTCGAACTAACCCCTAATTTACCGTCTTTAGTTACTATTAACCAAGCCCAACCCGAACCAAAACGACTTGCTCCAGCTGCGTTTAATTTCTCTTTTAATTTCTCTAAACTACCAAAAGTATCATTAATTGCTTTTTCTAATTCTGTTGACATCTTGGTGCTTTTTTCAGGTGTTAACACCGACCAAAACAACTCATGATTATAATGTCCTCCAGCATTATTCCTAACCACCGTTGGTAATTTTGATACTTTATCAAAAATTTCGTTTAAACTTAACTTTTCATCAGCAGTTCCGATTAAAGCTGCATTTAGATTTTTTACATAAGCCGCATGATGCTTACTGTAATGGATTTCCATTGTTTGAGCATCCACGAATGGCTCTAAAGCATTATAAGCATATGGCAACGCTTTTTGAGTAAACTGAGCAGAGGCTGTAAATGCGACTAAAAATAATGCGACTAAAAGTTTTATGTTTTTCATGATCTCTAAATTTTTTTATAAAATTACGGCTTATCACTTACATAAAAAATTATGCTGTCTTAAAATTTCCATAATTGTTAGTTTAAACGCAAATAATACTGAGATTTTTCGCAAAGTTCGCAACGGAAAATTTGTTGAAAAACTTTGTGACTATGTGTTTCAAAAAATCAAAAAATTCCAGTATCTTGAAAACTCAAATAACCATTTTCGGTAATGATAATATGATCCAATACTTGAATTTCTAGGGTTTGTCCGGCTTGTTTTATTTTTTTTGTAATTTGTATATCGGCATCACTAGCCATGAGTTTTCCCGATGGATGATTGTGTATTAGTAGCACTGCAGTAGCATTTTGTTCCAATGCCATTTTAAACAGCAAACGAAGGTCTACAACAGTTCCTGTAATGCCTCCTTTTGAAAGCTGGGCCTTATAGATGACTTTATTGGAATTATTGAGATACAACACCCAAAACTCTTCGTGAGGCAATTCGCCGATGATGGGTTGCATGATCTCAAAAACGGCTTTGCTTGAGGTAATTTTCTTAAGCTCGATAGCCTCTTCTGCCCTTCGTCTTCTGCCTAATTCTAGTGCAGCGGCGATAGAAATAGCTTTGGCTTCTCCAATTCCTTTGAATTGCGTGAGTTGAGCAACTGACATTTTACCTAAGGTATTCAAATTGTTTTCGGAAGAAGCTAAAATGCGTTGACACAATTGCACCGCACTTTCGTTCCGAGAACCGGAACCAATTAAAATAGCAAGTAATTCGGAATCGGATAAGGCGGCTTTGCCTTTGAGTAGAAATTTTTCACGGGGTCGATCGTCTTCGGCCCACTGATGGATTGGCGTGTACATAACATTAATTTTGGCGTTTATTTGATAAAAATAGAAAAAAATGAGTCAATTTGAAGATTTGAAACAAAATAAATGCTCAAATCTTCAAATTGAATAATTATGAAATTAAGTCTTTCACCTCATCAAAATTTAATCCGCCGTAATTACCTGAACTCATTAATAGTAATGTGGAATTATCTAAATTTTGACTGAATAAAAAGGCTGCAAATTCAGCTGGATTGGTGTAAATAATTAAATCTTCTCTTTGGAACGATTGTGCAATTTGTTCATACGTTACTTCTTCCAAACGTTTGATTTTTACGGCATCGGGTGAATAAAAAACAACCGCAACGTCGGCAGCATCTAAAGCGCCTTCATACTCTTTTAGAAACTCTGCATTCAAACTACTGTAGGTATGCAACTCCAGACAAGCTACTAATTTTCTATCAGGATATTGTGCCTTTACGGCTTTTGTGGTAGCCGAAACTTTACTAGGCGAATGTGCAAAATCTTTATAAGCCACCTTATTTGCGCTTTCGGCAATTTTTTCTAATCGTTTAGAAGCGCCTTTGAAACTGGCGATGGCTTCATAAAATTGGGCTTCGTCTACCCCCATGCATTGGCAGATCCATTTGGCACCCGCTAAATTGCTCAGATTATGTGCTCCAAAAACTTCGATCGGCATCGGACCTTCGGGAGTATCCAACAATGTGGTTCCGTTATCAACGGTATAACTTGGCGTTTGATATGCAATTTTTCGAATGGGATTTTCTGTTCTTTCTGCTACCGATTTTACAGATTCATCTTCTTCGTTGTAGATTAGAATGCCACCTCTTGTAATTTGATTCGCAAAAATTCTAAATTGCTCCACATAATTATCAAACGTTGGAAACACATTGATATGATCCCACGCAATTCCAGATAACAAGGCTATATTGGGTTGATACAAATGGAATTTAGGACGCAAATCGATTGGGGACGTCAAATATTCATCACCTTCCAATACAATAAAATCGTTGCTTTCAGTCAAATGTACCATGGTGTCAAAACCTTCCAATTGGGCACCAACCATGTAATCTACTTCAATAGTATGATAATGCATTACGTGTAAAATCATGGAAGTAATGGTTGTTTTACCGTGCGAACCTCCAATAACTACTCGGGTTTTATTTTTTGATTGTTCGTACAAAAATTCGGGATACGAATAAATTTTCAATCCCAATTCTTGTGCTTTCAATAATTCGGGATTATCGGCTTTGGCATGCATTCCTAAAATAATAGCTTCAATATCAGTTGTGATTTTTTCAGGAAACCAACCTTCTTCTTTTGGCAACAATCCTTTTTTCTCCAAACGCGATCTAGAAGGTTCAAAAATGGCATCATCACTACCCGTTACATGATATCCTTTGTTGTGAAGCGCTAGGGCTAAATTGTGCATGGCTGCTCCGCCGATTGCAATGAAATGTGTTCTCATTTTTTAGGTTGAAGGTTAAATTGTTAATTTGTGGTATCGTTTAAACGATGAAACATTTCACAATCCACTATTTTCTTTCAAATTCGGTTTTTAATTTAGAGGCTTTCACTCTATCTTTTAGTTTGTTCAAATATAAGTCATATAATTTTTCAAAGATAATTTTTGAAGCATCAATTTCAAAGGCTTTTCTATACTGTAATTCTGCTTTCCCATATCGTTTGAAATGCGAATCGATATAACCTTTAGCTAAATATCCTTGCGCATTTGAAATTCGCTGGAGCTCATCGGCATATTTTTGTGCTTTATTTTCGCTGCCTCCAATAATGGAAGGTAATTCGAGGTACAATACAACAAGTGCCCATCGAGATTCAAGGTGTTTTGCATCCAATTTTGCTGCTGTTAAAAAAGCATTTTCAACATCATCTAGCATTCCTAGTGCTTTAAATTTGTTGGACTCTTTAGCCTTCATTCCAAGAGCTCCACCGTACTTGAAACAGTAATTAGCATCTTTTGGATAGCTGTTTTTTAATTTTTTATAATATTCCAAGGCTTGATCCCATTGCTTTTGACTTCCTGCTATATCCCCCAAATATTCTAATGACTTTGCATGATTTGGATGAGACTTGAGGTAGTCTTGAAAAACTTGTTTGGCTTCATTCGATTTTTTTTGCATCCATAGTTTTTCACCTTTCTCAAAACTGGTTTGAGAAAATGCAAAAAGCGAAAAAAAGAATAAGAAAAAAAAGGTGTACTTCATAATTCAAAAATAGTGAAATGAATTGGGATTTTTCATAAAAAAAACGACTTGATAGCTCAAGTCGTTTTTAATCTTATTGTATTTAAACAATTACTTCACAATTGTCATTTCGTCAACAATATGTTTAGCGCCTGAGAAATTCTCTATAACCCACAATACATAACGAATATCAACATTTATTGTTCTTTGTAATTTATTGTCAAAAATAACATCGCCCGCCATGGCTTCAATGTTACCGTCGAATGCTAATCCGATTAATTCTCCTTTTCCATTTAATACTGGAGAACCTGAGTTACCACCGGTAATATCATTATCCGTTAAGAAACAAACGTGTAAAGAACCATCTTTATCGGCATAACGACCGTATTCTTTTTTAGCATTCATTTCCAACACTTTTACTGGTAAATCAAACTCTAAATCACCTTTTTTGTACTTCTTAACTTGACCTGATAATGTAGTGTAGTTGTTAATTTTTGCATCGTTACGTTTGTCTGCTGGTAAAGAACGAACTTTTCCATAGGTTAAACGCAATGTAGAATTGGCATCTGGATACATGATTTCTCCAATTTTAGACTCTCTTAATCCTTCTACTAACAAACGAAAAGACGCTCCAAAATCGTTTTGTGCCTTCATTAACTCTTCGCTTCTTTTACCAAAATGATTGACTAAGTCAGTAGATAATATCTGTAGCGGATCGTTTGCTAATGCCGCTTCGTTTGGAACACCTAAAAATGCTTTGATTTTGTCTTTAGAAGTAAAAATACTTTTATCAAATGCTTCTTTTACAAATTGAGTAAAATCACCCCCATTTGACGCTGCTAATTTTTCAACCATTGGCGCCAATGCATAACCCGCTTTTTTAGCATACAAACTCAATTGAGCCGCTAAAATATCGTTTTCTGCAGGAATATGAAGTTCTCTATACATTTCATCAACCATTTCCATTATAGCCGGTGCCATCTCGGAACGTTTTTGTGCATCTGCTTTGTAATAGGCTTCTAATTGTCTTCCAAGGGATCTATTAATTGTCCCAAAAGCAGAAGTTCTAAATAACTGCTGTAAATAATTATCGTGACGCGATTTTTCATTCGTCATGGCATAATAATTATTGATAGTAGCCACAACATTACCATATTTGGCTTTGTTTTCCGGTTTATTAGCCCATTCATTAAACTTTGCTTCTTGTGCCGCTTTTGTTTTTGCGGTACCAAATTTTGACAAGGCATCAATCATACCTTGACGATTTTTCCAGTAGTTAGCTACTCCTGCAAATTTTGAAGCGTATACAAGATTTAAGGCTTCGCTTTGTACCATGTATTTTTTCATGTTATCCATACCGGTTTTTGAACCTTCAACCCAAGCAGGATAAGCATATTTTACATTTTGTTCAATCCCACCTGCAGGCATCCAACGGTTGGTTCTACCTGGGTAACCTAAGATCATTGCAAAGTCATTCTCATTTACACCGCCTAAATTTACTGGCAAATGGTGTTTTGGTTGAAATGGAACATTGTTTGGGGAATAGTCTGCTGGGTTACCATTAGCATCAGCATATACTCTAAACATAGAGAAGTCAGCGGTGTGACGTGGCCATTCCCAGTTGTCTGTATCTCCTCCAAATTTTCCTAAACTTTCTGGAGGTGTACCAACCAAACGAACGTCTTTATAATCTTGGTAAACGAAATAATAATATTCATTCCCTTGAAAAAACGGACGAACAGAAACCGTATATTTTCCACCTTCGTTGTTTTCTTTTTCAATTTTAGCAATTTCTTGATTGATCGCTTTTTCTCTTTCTGCTTCGCTCATTCCTGGCGTTACAACAGATAAAATTCTTTTTGAACAATCGTCCATACGCACAAAGAAACGCACGAATAAGCTAGATGGTTTTAATTCTTCTTTTCTATTGGCTGCCCAATAACCATCTTTTAAGTAATTTTTTTCGGCAGAAGATAATTCAGCAATAGCGTCATATCCACAGTGGTGATTGGTTAACACTAATCCTTCTTTAGAAATCATTTCAGCGGTACATCCGCCATTAAACTGCACAATAGCGTCTTTTAAACTGTGGTTGTTGATGCTGTAAATTTCTTCGGCTGTTAACTGTAAGCCCATTTTTTGCATGTCGCGATGATTCAAACGTTCAATAAACATTAAAAACCACATTCCTTCATCTGCTTTTACAGATGCAGGAATCAGCATAATAGCTGATACGACAAATAATAATACTTTTTTCATAATAAACAGGTGTCTTTTGATTTGAGTTGCGAATATACTTAAAAATACGATTTTGATAAAATTAACATGAAAAAATCATGTATGATTGTGTCAATTTTAACTTTATTTTAGAAGAACTGGATTAAAAACAAAAAAGCACCTTCAGTAGAAAGTGCTTTTTTATAAACTATTTTGTATTTATTTTTCTTCAACATTTAACATGTGCCACAATTTGTCTTTCAACTCTTGCAAACCTTGTTGCGCAACAGACGAAATAAATAAATACGGTGTTCCTTTGAATGCTGCGTCCAATTGTTTTTTCAGTTCTGCGCGTAATTCATCGTCTAACATATCGCATTTTGAAATCACAATCAAACGGTCTTTGTCTAACATTTCGGGATTGTAACGATGCAATTCGTCCAACAAAATTTCGTATTCTTTCTTGATATCATCGGCATCAGCTGGAACTAAAAACAATAAAGTTGAATTACGTTCAATATGGCGTAAAAAATAATGTCCTAATCCTTTTCCTTCGGCAGCTCCTTCTATAATTCCAGGAATATCTGCCATGACAAACGATTGAAAATCTCGGTAGGCTACTATTCCCAAGTTGGGTTTTAATGTAGTAAACGGATAATCGGCAATTTTTGGTTTAGCCGATGTAAGCACCGAAAGCAAGGTTGATTTTCCAGCATTTGGAAATCCTACCAACCCAACATCTGCCAATACTTTCAATTCTAAAGTAACATCCACTTCTTTGACAGGCATTCCTGGTTGCGCATACCGAGGAGTTTGATTGGTTGCACTTCTAAAATGCCAGTTTCCTAGACCGCCTTTTCCACCTTCGGCTAAAATTTTAACCTCATCATGTTCTGTAATTTCAAATAAAACATCACCAGTTTCTTGATCTTTTACAACAGTTCCCAAAGGGACTTCAATGATTTTATCTTCTCCGTCGTGACCTGTACTTCTTGAACTCCCACCATCACCACCATGACCCGCACGCATGTGTTTCAAAAATTTTAAATGAAATAAAGTCCATAGGTTTTTATTTCCTTTTATATAAACATGACCTCCACGACCTCCATCTCCTCCATCGGGGCCCCCTTTTTCAATAAATTTTTCACGGTGCAAATGCGAAGAGCCTTTCCCTCCTTTGCCGGAAGAAACATATATTTTTACGTAGTCTACGAAATTACCCTCTGTCATTTGAAAGTTAGAAGTTAGAAGTTAGAAGTTAGAAAATTCTAACTATAACTTTATTAATTATTTTATTCTTTGTATTGTTTGATTAAGACTTTGTCGATCTTAGCGCCGTCCATAGCTAAGGCCTCAAGCTCTAATTTATTCCAAATTATTTTCTCACCTTGCGTGGGAATATTCCCAAGTTCGGTGATGAAAAAGCCGCTTACGGTAGTTACTTCATAATCGTTGATCAATTCGTCTAAGTCGAAAAAAGTTAGAAAGTCGTGTAATGAATATTGCCCATCCACCAACCAAGTACCGTCTTCATTGGATACTAATTTGTATTCGTCTTCATCAAAATCAGACGCGTCGCCAACCAAGGCTTCCAAAATATCATTTAAGGTAATTACCCCTTGAAAAATAGCATGTTCATCAACCACAAAAGCATAATGCAATTTTGAAGTTTTGAAATTTTCTAAGGCTTTATAAGCCGATGTTTGTTCGATCAAATAAACAGGTTCTCTCGTAATGGCTTTTAAATCAAATTGCCCCGATTCAAAACTCACAAACAGGTCTTTTAATAAAACCAATCCGATGACATTGTCTAAATTATCTTCACATACCGGGTAAACCGAATGCAGCTCATCAATGACTTTTGCTTTGATTTCTTCTTTAGTATCCTCCAGAGACAAATACACAATATCACTTCGGTGCGTCATTAAGGAATTCACTTTACGATCGCCAATATGAAACACTCGCTCAACTATATCTTGTTCAATTTCTTGTACTTCTCCTACTTCAGTTCCTTCTTTAATGATGGCTTTGATTTCCTCTTCGGTTACTTTTCCATCTGCTGTAGGCTTTATTTGCAACATTTTCAATAAGAAATCGGTAGATGTAGTCAGCAACCAAATAAAAGGCATCGTAACTGTTGAAACAATTTTCATAGGGAAAGCGACTGCTTTTGCAATGCCTTCTGGATAATTAAGTCCGATGCGTTTTGGCAATAATTCACCAATCACCAAAGAGAAAAATGTTAAAACAATTACAACAATTCCTACTGCAATTGAATTTGAATACGGACTTAGTGCTTCAAATGTTGCCACAAAATTTTGAACATCGGTTGTGATTTTATCTCCCGAATAAATACCAGTTAAAATTCCGATTAAGGTTATTCCGATTTGAACTGTAGATAAAAATTCATTGGGAGAATTTGCTAAATCTAATGCCGCTTTAGCATTTTTATTTCCTTTTTTCGCTGCTGTTTCTAAACGATTTTTTCGAGCTGAAATCAGAGCGATTTCAGACATTGAGAAGACACCATTTAAAAGGATTAAAAAAAGTATTATTAAAAGTTCCATAGTGTAAAATTACAAAAAAAGAGCATACGTCCCGAATTTCGGAAATAGCTCCTTTTCTGTTTGCAAATATCTAAAAAAAAATCGAATGCCCGAAATTTATATTTATACCAGTTTATTTGATATGTAATTGATCTAAAACCGCACTTAATCGTTCGGTTACTTCTGCTATAGAACCAATTCCGTCTACCGCATAAAACTTATTTTGAGCCGCATAATAATGCATTAATGGCGCTGTTTTATGATTGTACTCATAATATCGATTACGGATTTTTTCTTCGTCTTGATCGTCGGGTCTGCCCGAAGTTTTTCCTCGTTCTAACAATCGAGCAACTAAAATATTGTCGTCAGCTTCCAAAGCCACAGTCGCGGTAATTTCTTCATTTTTAGTAGCTAAAAAAGCATCTAAAGCTTCGGCTTGAGCTAGCGTTCTTGGAAAACCATCAAATAAAAAACCGGCAGCTTGTGGGTTTTTATCTACTTCACTTTGTAACATTTGGATGGTAACAGCATCGGGCACTAAATCACCTTTATCCATAAAGGTTTGTGCCAATCTGCCTAGTTCTGTATCATTTTTAATATTGTATCTGAAAATATCTCCAGTTGATAAATGCACTAAATTGTATTTCCCTTTTAAAAATTCGGCTTGTGTTCCTTTTCCTGCTCCTGGTTTCCCAAATAATACGATGTTAATCATTGCTATTTTGTTTGTTGTTGTTGTTAAAATTTATTCTGATAATTGATATACGTCTTTTAAATTGCGACCTAATCCATCGTAATCTAACCCATACCCTACAATGAATTTATCTGGAATACGTATCCCTACATAATCCAATTTAATATCTTTTGTATAGGCGTCGGGTTTTAAAAACAAAGTTGCAATTTTAAAATGTTTTACATTATATGATTTAAATATTGCTTTTAATTCTTCAATAGTATGACCCGTATCTACAATATCTTCAACGATAATTACAGAACGACCTTCTAAATTTTGATTGATTCCAATTAATTGTTTTACCGCATTAGTGGTTTGTGTTCCTTCGTAAGAAGCCATTTTTACAAAAGAAACTTCACACGGTTGGTTGTATTTTTTTAGTAAATCGGAAACCACCATAAATGAACCATTTAAAACACCTATAAAAACAGGTACATCATCAAAAAAATCAGCTTCTATTTGTTGTGCCATGGTTTCAATAGCAAAGTTAATTTCTTCCTCAGCGATGAAAATCTCAAATTTTTTATCGTGTAATTGTATCACTTTTGATTCCTTTAAATGAAAGAACAAAATTAATGAAGTGCGAAGGATTTTAAACCAACTATTTTAACTTTTTTGCAAATTTGGTATATTTACAAAATGAAAAACGAGTTGGTCTCAAAAATTGATCAAAGCACCGCGCATCGAAAAAGTCGCGAGCAACTGAGCAATTATGTGCTGCGTCGTTTAGAGCTACTGCTAGAATTTATCCAAATTGCTTTCGATACTTCACATAAAAATCATGTAAAAGCATTTTGGAGTTTAGAATTAGTTTGTGAAAAAAAATTAAAACTATTTGTGCCCTACCTCGATCAATTTTGCGAAGTATTGCCAAAATTGAAAGATGATTCTGCGATTCGACCCGCCACAAAAATTTGCCTGTTTCTGGCAAAAAGCAACCATCGAAAAAACGGTATTTCCTTAACTCACGAACAAGAACATTCCTTAATTGAAGCCCTATTGGATCGTTTGATTCAAGACGAAAAAGTAGCCGCAAAAGTGTATGCCATGCGAGCGCTTTTTGTGCTTGGAAGAAAATACAATTGGGTACATGATGAATTAAAAACCATCATTGAACAAGATTATGCAAATCATTCGGCTGCCTATCAAGCCGCCACTCGAAATTTATTAAAAAAACTCCATAAGTAACAAATTACAATTATCAATTGTTAATTATCAATTGTCTGAGTATCTTTGCGAAAACAACTGCAACGCAACAACATAATGAATTATTTTTCTTCTGATTTTAAATTAGGCATATTAGGTGGAGGACAATTAGGCAAAATGCTTTTGACCGAAACCCGAAAATTTGACATTCAAACATTCGTATTGGAACCGAGTGATGAAGCACCTTCCCGATTGAGCTGTAACGAATTTATCAAAGGGAGTTTGATGGATTTTGATACGGTGTACCAATTTGGCAAAAGGGTCGATTTACTCACTATCGAAATTGAAAATGTAAATTTAGACGCTTTAGATCAATTAGAAGCAGAAGGATTACCCATTTATCCTTCACCAAAAACCTTACGTTTGATTCAAAACAAAGGAAAACAAAAAGATTATTACGTAGCAAATAAAATTCCCACTTCGCCACACCTTCGATTTGTGGATTTAAACGATTTGAGAGCAACTATTGCAAAAGACGAATTAGAATTTCCATTCGTTTGGAAATGTGCGCAATTTGGCTATGATGGAAATGGCGTAAAAATTTGTCGTTCAACATTAGACTTGGTAAATTTACCCGACGTAGAATGTATTGCTGAAGCAATGGTTCCGTTCAAAAATGAATTGGCAGTTATTGTAGCGCGTTCGGTTACCGGTGAAGTTAAAACCTATCCGGTCGTAGAAATGGAATTCCACCCAGAAGCCAATCAAGTGGAATATGTGATTTGTCCCGCTCGTATCGATGAAAAGGTAGCTCAAAAAGCTACTGAAATAGCTTTGAAAGTTTCGGAAGCTTTTCATCACGTGGGTTTGTTAGCTGTAGAAATGTTTCAAACCGAAGACGATAAAATATTAGTGAATGAAGTTGCTCCAAGACCTCATAATTCGGGACATTATTCAATTGAAGCGAGTTATACTTCCCAATTTGAAAACCATTTGCGTGCAATTTTAAATCTACCTTTGGGTAATACCAATAGCAAAGTTGCTGGAATCATGGTAAATTTGGTAGGTTCAGCAGGGTATTCTGGACAAGTAGTTTACGAAAACATAGAGAGAATCATGGCAATCAACGGAGTAACACCACATATTTACGGAAAAAGAGAAACAAGACCTTTCCGAAAAATGGGACACGTTACCATCGTTAATGAAGATATGACAGCAGCCAGAAGAATTGCGGAGGAAGTGAAGAATTCAATTAGAGTAATTAGTCAATAAGACAATGTGTCAATTTGAAAATGATTAAACAATATTTTAAAATAAGTTTATATTCGTTTGTCACATTTTGTGCATTTAACTTTTCTATACTATTAACTTGGATTTTAGTATTTTTATATTTCATTTTCAAAAATTTTTAACATAAAAACAACCAAAACCCTACTCACCCCTAGTAGGAATTCCCCCTTCGGGGGTTAGGGGCTGATTTATGAGTAAAGTAGCCATCATCATGGGAAGCATCTCCGATATGCCGGTAATGCAAGAAGCCATTGATATTTTAAAAGGATTTGATATTGAAACCGAAGTAGATATTGTTTCGGCACACCGAACACCTGAAAAATTATTTGATTTCAGTAAAAATGCACACGAAAGAGGTATTTCAGTAATTATTGCTGGTGCGGGTGGTGCAGCTCATTTACCTGGAATGGTTGCGTCTATGTCGCCACTTCCTGTTATTGGAGTTCCTGTAAAATCAAGCAATTCTATAGATGGATGGGATTCGGTTTTATCGATCTTACAAATGCCAGGCGGTGTTCCTGTTGCAACTGTTGCATTAAACGGTGCAAAAAATGCAGGGATCTTAGCGGCACAAATTATTGGAAGTTCTGATAAATGTGTTTTAGATAAAATTATCGCCTACAAAGAAGGATTAAAACAAACCGTTTTAAATGCCTCTGAAGGATTGAAATAAAAAAATCCCAAAGATCACTTTGGGATTTTATTCACAAAAATCTAACTAATATAATAAATTTAATCTCTTTTGATTTGGGGAAAAAAGGGATTTAATCAACATTTCATCGACAAATTTAAACACTTTATCGATAAAAACAAATTTTATGACACTTTTTTTAGCACCATTTACCACAAAATATACTACGGCACCTTTTAACAAGATTACACTATCTGATTACCAACCGGCATTCGAAAAAACAATTGGAATTGCACAAAAAGAAATCGACGCCATAGCCAACAACCCCGAAATACCAAGTTTTCATAACACCATTGTGGCCTTAGATTTTGCTGGTGAAGCTCTGGACCGTTTGTCTTCTGTTTTTTTTAATTTGAATTCAGCGGAAACGTGCGATGAAATGCAAAAAATTGCACAAAAAGTATCACCCTTGTTGACTGAATTTAGCAATGATGTGGCTTTGAATGAAAAGTTGTTCCAACGCATCAAAACCATTTACGATCAAAAAGACCGTTTAACACTTACACCAGAACAAATCACATTACTCGACAAGAAATTCAAAGGTTTTTCTAGAAATGGCGCCCTACTTAACGAAGACGAAAAATTAATACTACGCGAGATTGATACCGAGTTGGCCAAACTAAAATTAACCTATGGAGAAAATGTCTTGGCAGAAACCAATAACTATCAATTACACATTACCAATGAAGCCGATTTAAAAGGTTTGCCCGAGGATGCTAAAGAAATGGCGGCTGGATTGGCCAAATCTAAAAATGCAGAAGGTTGGATTTTTACCCTAGATTTTCCGAGTTATTTACCTTTTGTAACGTATGTAGACAATCGTGAATTACGAAAAGAAATCGCCATTGCTGCTGGTAAAAAATCGTTTCAAGACAATGAATTTGACAATAAAGAAAACGTAAAAAAAATAGTCGCATTGCGTCACAAGCGCGCAAATTTATTGGGTTATGAATCGCATTCCCATTTTGTTTTGGAAGAGCGCATGGCACAAAATCCTGAAACCGTACGTTCCTTTTTGAATGATTTATTGGAAAAAGCAAAACCTGCCGCTATAAAAGAATTTGCTCAATTAACCGCTTTTGCAAAAGAATTGGATGGAATTGACCATCTTGAAAAATGGGATGGTGCTTACTATTCGGAGAAATTGAAACAAAAATTATTCCGTTTGGATGTTGAAGTATTGAAACCGTATTTCCAATTGGAAAATGTATTAAACGGTGCTTTTATCATAGCAGAAAAATTATTTGATATTACGTTTAAAGAAGTTTTTGATATTGATACATACCACAAAGATGTTCAAACTTTTGAAGTCTTGGATTTTGAAGGAAATTTAGTCGCTGTTTTCTATGCGGATTTCTTTCCAAGAAAAGGAAAACGCAACGGCGCTTGGATGACATCCTTTAAACCGCAATACATAAAAGACGGAATTAACGAACGACCTCATGTTTCTATCGTTTGTAATTTCACGCCAACAACGGAAACAAAACCATCGTTGTTAACTTTTAATGAAGTAACGACATTGTTTCACGAATTTGGACACGCATTGCACGGCATGTTGGCCAATACAACTTATCCAAGCCTATCAGGAACTTCGGTGTATTGGGATTTTGTGGAATTACCAAGTCAAGTTATGGAAAACTGGTGTTACGAACCCGAAGCCTTAGCTTTATTTGCCAAGCATTATGAAACAGGTGAAATTATCCCACAAGAATATGTTGAAAAAATCAAAGATAGTGCGAGTTTCTTAGAAGGAATGGCCACATTTCGCCAATTGAGTTTTGGGATTTTAGACATGGCCTATCATGCTAAATATCAAATAATTGACGATGTAAAATTGTTTGAAAAACAAGCAATGGCTACAACTAGTTTGTATCCAGATGTAGCTGAAAATTGTATGAGCACGTCGTTTTCACATATTTTTCAAGGCGGTTATTCTTCAGGGTATTACAGCTACAAATGGGCAGAAGTTTTAGATGCCGATACCTTTGCGTATTTCCAAGAAAAGGGCATTTTCAACAAAGAAGTAGCCACCAAATTCAAAGACAACGTACTTTCAAAAGGCGGCACCGAATTACCCATGGAATTGTATAAAAAATTCAGAGGTCAGGAACCAAAAGTGGAAGCATTGTTAAAAAGAGCTGGGTTAGTTTAATTTTAAAATTACGAACCAATATGCGCCATAACAGTTTGTGTCGCTCCTTTATTCATTTGAACAAATGTGCTGCAAATATGACCTTTTTCGAGTCGTTCGTCTTGGTTTTGAAGCAACAGATCAAACGCCTCATTCAATTGAATTTGATTTTGAACAACCAAACAACCATTTAGTGTAACTAAGGCTGTAACTTCGGCAAAATGTGAATAATTTGGTCCAATAACTATGGGGATTCCAAAAGTAGCGGGTTCTAAAATATTGTGCACGCCTGGATTTCCGAAACCTCCACCTACATAAGCAATATCTGCATAGGAATAAATTTTGGTTAAAATTCCGATGGTATCAATTATAAAAACTTGAAAATCCTCTAGTTTCGGCAACTCTTTTTTAGAATCTGAATACAAAATTGTTTTCTTCTTGATGGAAGACTGAAGCGAAACTATATTTTCTTGCAAAATATTATGTGGCGCAATAATAAATTTGATATCCTCCGAACACTGATTAATGTAATGGATTAGTAGTTCTTCATCTTTTGGCCAAGAACTACCAATTACTATGGTCGTTTTATTATTTATAAACTGTTCCATAAAATCTAACGAATTATCGCGTTCTAAAATAGAAACCACCCGATCAAAACGGGTATCGCCAGATACTTTTACATTGGTAAAACCGAGTTGATTCAAAAGTGTTTTTGAACCTTCATTCTGAACAAAAAAGTAATCAAAAGTGTGCAATGCTTTTCTGTAAAATCCGCCATACCATTTAAAAAAAGCCTGATTTTCTCTAAAAATTCCGGATATTAAATAGGTTTTTATATTTTGTTTCTTCAGTTCGTTTAAATAATTCGGCCAATATTCATACTTGATTAAAAAGACCTTTTCAGGATGCACGAGTTGCACAAATTGCTTTGCATTGGAAATCGTATCCAAAGGCAAATAAACCGTAACATCTGCAACCGAATTGTTTTTTCGCACCTCATACCCCGAAGGCGAAAAAAAAGTGAGGATGATTTTGTGATTTGGATAGCGTTGCTTAACCGCTTCCATCACAGGCAATCCTTGTTCGAATTCCCCTAATGAAGCAGCATGAAACCAAATGGTTTTATCGATTGGTCTTATCCCGTCTTTGAGCGTTGAAAAGACTGTTTTTCGTCCCGTCACAAAAAGTTTTAATTTCGGACTAAATAGCGCAAAAATTTTAAGGCATTGTGATGCAAGGAGTACAATTAAATTATATATTTGATTCATGCTCTTAAATAAGTTCATAAAAGTACAATTGTTTCCTCAAATTAAAAAATATGAAATTTTTTTCTCAAAAGATGTTGGTCTTTGCTAGCGTATTTTTCCTAGTGAATATTGCCATCAAAAAACTAATGTTTCAAGAACAAACGAATAGTGAATTAATCGTTTCGTCATTAGTAGTTACAGTAATTGTTAGTTTGTTCTATTATTTTTTAAACAGAAAGAAAACGACTTCAAAAGATAATTAGTAATTTTACCCACAGAAAAATACAATCATGAAAAAATTACAAATGGTTGACTTAAAAAGTCAATACGAAAAAATAAAAGACGAAGTAAATGCTTCCATTCAAGAAGTATTAGATACCAACACCTATATCAACGGCCCATTGGTGCACCAATTCCAAGCTGATTTAGAAAAATATTTGGGTGTAAAACACGTAATTCCATGTGCTAATGGAACCGATGCCTTACAAATTGCCATGATGGGATTGGATCTTAAACCAGGTGATGAAGTCATTACGGCCGATTTTACGTTTGCCGCTACAGTTGAAGTAATTGCTTTATTGCAATTGACTCCCGTTCTAGTCGATGTAGATATGAATAATATGAATATTTCTATTGAAGGTATTCGGAAAGCAATCACACCTAAAACCAAAGCTATTGTTCCCGTTCATTTGTTTGGACGTTCTGTTAATATGGATGCCATTATGGAAATTGCGCACGAACATAACTTATACGTTATTGAAGACAATGCCCAAGCAATTGGTGCAAATTATAGTTCGAAAGACGGTTCTAAAAAGAAAGTTGGTACTATAGGACATGTAGCTGCCACATCCTTTTTTCCTTCAAAAAATTTAGGCTGTTATGGCGATGGTGGTGCCATTTTTACCAACGATGATGCATTAGCACATCAGATCAGAGGAATTGTAAATCACGGTATGTATGAACGATACCATCATGATGTAGTGGGTGTAAATTCGCGTTTAGACAGCATACAAGCAGGTGTTTTGAAAGCAAAATTACCTCATCTTGACACGTATAACAAAGCACGCCAAGAAGCAGCCAGAAAATACAGTTTGGCCTTAAGTCAAAACCCAAACATTTGGGCACCGTTTATCTGTGACTCGTGCGATTGTCATGTGTTTCACCAATATGTAATACGCATATTAAATGGCAAGCGAGATGGATTATTAGCTCATTTACAAGAAAAAGGAATTCCTTGTGCTATTTATTATCCGATACCTTTGCACAGTCAAAAAGCCTATGCAGATGCACGATACAACGAAGCCGATTTTCCGGTAACCAATCAATTGGTAAAAGAAGTAATTGCGCTACCCATGCACACAGAATTGGATGACGATCAAATCCAATTTATAACCGAAGCGGTTTTAGAATACGTTTAATAGTCTTCAGTTACAGTTTGTGTAAACTGCGACTGCGACTACCTACTAAAATAATATGAAAATACTTGTAACAGGGGGTTTAGGATTTATCGGTTCGCACACCGTTGTAGCATTACAAACTGAGGGTTTTGAGGTTATTGCAGTTGATAATTTGTCCAATTCTTCACTTGAAGTTTTGGAGGGTATCGAACGAATTACTGGAAAAAAACCAGCATTCGAAAACATTGATTTGCGCGATAAAAGTGCGGTTCAAAACCTCTTCAAAAAATACGAAGACATTTCGGGTGTCATTCATTTTGCAGCTTCAAAAGCCGTGGGTGAAAGTGTCGAAAATCCGTTGTTGTATTATGAAAACAACCTCAATTCGTTGATCTACTTATTGCAAGAATTACAACAAAAACCTGCGGCACATTTTATTTTTAGTTCATCGTGTACGGTATACGGTCAGGCCGAAAAAATGCCTATTACAGAAGATGCTCCCATACAACTTGCTTTATCACCTTACGGAAACACCAAGCAAATTGGTGAAGAAATTATAACGGATGTGGCAAAAGTTAGTGCCATTAACGCCATATTATTGCGTTATTTTAATCCAATTGGCGCTCATGAATCGGCTGAAATTGGCGAATTGCCCTTGGGAGTTCCTCAAAATTTAGTCCCATTTATTACTCAAACCGCCATTGGAATGCGTGAAAAATTATCGGTGTTTGGAAACGACTATCCCACAACCGATGGAACCGCTGTAAGAGATTACATTCATGTAGTCGATTTAGCCAAAGCGCATGTTGTAGCACTCCAGCGATTGCTTCACCATCAAAATCTTGAAAACGTAGAGGTTTTTAATTTAGGAACTGGAAAGGGAAGTTCGGTATTGGAGGTCATTCAAGCGTTTGAAAAAGTAACGAATCAAAAACTAAATTACCAAATTGTGGGCCGTCGTGAAGGCGATATTACAGAAGCCTATGCGCATACAGAAAAAGCCAACACCATTTTGGGTTGGAAAACCGAATTGTCGCTAGAAGAGGCCTTATCCTCAGCCTGGAAATGGGAAAAAAAGATTAGAAATAAGTAAACATTTTTTGGGCTAACCACCAAAATATTGGAATACTTTCAACCCAAAAACTAGTATAATATTTGGATTTTTTTTCGTGTGAAAAATATAAAAAAACGGCTATAATTACTATAAAAAAGAAGTCGAGGAAGATCCATTGGCTTTGAATTATTGCATCGATTCCTAGATATAGCAACAAAAGAAAATAGCCCAATTGTTTTGTTTTTTGTACCCCAATTCGCTGGGGTAATGTTTTCAAGTTAAGCGTATCAAATTGGACATCAATAATTTCAAAGACACACATCAAAGCATAAACCAATACAAAACGTTGGAAAGCCAAAAGAAGTGTTTTAACTGAAATAGTAACCTCTTTAGCCACGACCGGCATCATAAAAGTAATGAGCATCCAACTCAATGCTACCAAAAAGATTTTATATCCTACCCAATTTCTACCGGAGTGACCGCGTCCAAAAAAAGAAAAACTATAAAATAAGGTAAGTAGTAAGGCTATAATTGCCACAATTTGTGAAGCAGTTTGCCATAGCATAAAACAATAAATAGCCACTCCAAATGCGCTCAAACTAAGGATTCCGATTAAACGGTTCCTCGGGGAAAGAAAGTACTTTTTTGAACTAATTAAAGGAGCATATTTTATGATATTATACGCAGCAATCGTTCCAAAAAAACCAAACGCAACTACCGACGCATCATAAGAAGTGTTTAACCCTGAAAATGTAAGTAAAATTAAAGCACAAGCCGCAAGCGCAACATGTATGCTGCTCTCGATATAAAAGTCAACTATTTGCTTTCCGATGGCCATTCAACAAAAATAATCAATCTGTTAATAAGATCCCTATTTAGTTGATAAAATCACAAAAAATCACCTTTTAAAAACAAAGAATTACAAGATTAATAATTACTTTTGTTGCTCAAACAACACATAAAAAAACACTTATACATTTTATCAATAAATGAGAACAGATGCATTCGCTTTGAGACATTTAGGTCCCCGTGAAACCGACTTAAATCACATGTTTAAAACAATTGGTGTAGCAAATTTAGAGCAATTGATTTTTGAAACGATTCCAAATGACATTCGTCTAAAAAATGATTTGGATTTGGATGCTCCAATGACCGAATATGAGTATTTATTACACATTCAAGAATTAGGAAAGAAAAATAAAATTTTCAAATCCTATATTGGACTAGGCTATCACCCGGCCATTGTACCAGCCGTTATTCAACGTAACATTTTTGAAAATCCAGGATGGTATACTGCTTATACGCCGTATCAAGCTGAAATTGCCCAAGGTCGTTTAGAGGCTATATTGAATTTTCAAACTACTGTTATTGAATTAACCGGAATGGAAATTGCCAATGCCTCGTTACTAGATGAGGGAACAGCTGCTGCGGAAGCAATGGCCTTACTTTTTGATGTACGATCACGCGATCAAAAGAAAAATAATGTAACTAAATTCTTTGTTTCTGAAGAAATATTACCCCAAACACTTTCAGTATTACAAACCCGATCTACGCCTTTGCGAATTGAATTGGTTGTAGGAAACCATGAAACTTTTGATTTTTCAACTGAGTTTTTTGGTGCAATGTTACAGTATCCAGGAAAATATGGCCAAGTATATGACTATGCTGGATTTATTGCAAAAGCTACTGAAAAAGAAATCAAAGTCGCTGTAGCTGCAGATATTTTATCATTAGCAAAATTAACTCCTCCAGGAGAAATGGGTGCCGCTGTAGTTGTAGGAACTACCCAACGCTTTGGAATTCCTATGGGTTATGGTGGTCCTCATGCCGGCTATTTTGCAACGAAAGAAGAATACAAACGTTCGATGCCAGGTAGAATTATTGGCGTTTCTATTGACACTGATGGAAACCGCGCACTACGAATGGCATTAGGAACACGAGAGCAACACATCAAACGTGAAAAAGCCACTTCAAATATTTGTACCGCTCAAGTATTATTGGCTGTAATGGCAGGAATGTATGCCGTATTTCACGGACCAAAAGGCTTACAATATATTGCCAATAAAGTACACGCTTCTGCAGTTACTACTGTTGATGCTTTAAATAAATTAGGCGTTTACCAAACCAATTCTGCTTTCTTTGATACGATTTTAGTAAAAGCAGATGCAGTAAAAGTTAAAGCAATTGCTGAAAAACACGAAGTGAATTTCTTCTACCCTGATGCAGAAACGATTTCGATTTCCTTCAACGAAACCACTTCTATTCAAGACATCAATCAAATCATTGCGATTTTTGCAACAGCTACCGGAAAAGAACCTTTTACAATAAGTGAATTGTCTTCAGAGGCAATGGTTCCAACTAACTTAGAACGTAAATCAGCTTTCTTACAGTATGATGTTTTCAACAACCATCATTCTGAAAGTCAATTGATGCGTTACATAAAAAAATTAGAACGTAAAGATTTATCGTTAAATCACTCCATGATTTCTTTGGGATCGTGTACCATGAAATTAAATGCTGCTGCCGAAATGTTGCCCTTATCAATGGCAAACTGGAACAGTATTCACCCTTTTGCACCTGTTGAACAAGCAGAAGGTTACCAAATCATGTTGAAAAAATTAGAGCACCAACTGAATGTAGTAACAGGCTTTAAAGGCACCACCTTACAACCCAACTCGGGCGCACAAGGTGAATATGCTGGATTAATGGCCATTCGTGCGTATCATTTATCCAGAGGCGACCATCACAGAAATGTTTGTATTATTCCAGCTTCGGCACACGGAACAAATCCAGCTTCAGCTGCAATGGCAGGGATGGAAATCATCGTAACAAAAACCATGGATAACGGAAATATTGATGTGGAAGATTTAAGAGAAAAAGCCATTCTCCACAAAGATAATTTATCGGCATTAATGGTAACCTATCCATCAACACATGGTGTTTTTGAAAGTGCCATTATTGAAATTACCAATATTATTCATGAAAACGGAGGTTTGGTATACATGGATGGTGCTAATATGAATGCGCAGGTTGGATTGACCAATCCGGCTACCATTGGTGCCGATGTGTGTCACTTGAACTTGCACAAAACCTTTGCTATTCCTCACGGAGGAGGTGGACCCGGTGTTGGGCCTATCTGCGTCAACGAAAAATTAGTGCCGTTTTTACCAACAAATCCTATTATTCCTGTGGGTGGTGATCAAGCGATTACAGCCATTTCCTCAGCCCCTTATGGATCGGCATTAGTTTGTTTGATTTCGTATGGTTATATTACAATGTTAGGTGCCGAAGGTCTTACCAATGCTACAAAATATGCCATTTTAAATGCCAACTACATGAAAGTGCGTTTGGAGGCACATTACCCTGTATTATATTCTGGAGAAATGGGAAGAGCCGCTCACGAAATGATCTTAGACTGTAGGGCTTTTGAAGAAAAAGGAATCAAAGTGACGGATATTGCAAAACGTTTGATGGATTATGGATTCCATGCCCCAACCGTTTCGTTCCCAGTTGCCGGAACCTTAATGATTGAACCAACTGAATCAGAGGATGTAGCCGAATTGGATCGTTTTTGCGAAGCCATGATAGCAATTCGAAAAGAGATTGACGCCTCTCACAAAGATGATGTAAATAATATATTAAGAAATGCACCGCATACATTAACTAAAGTAACAGCGAACGAATGGGTGTATCCATACACAAGAGAACAAGCTGCATATCCATTAGCCTATGTCGCTGAAAACAAATTTTGGCCAACCGTGAGACGTATTGACGAAGCTTATGGCGATAGAAATTTAGTATGTTCTTGCGCTCCTATTGAAGCCTATATGTAAAATTTGATTCAGGATTCAAATTTAAAAGTTCAAGATTACCCATAATCTTGAACTTTTTCATTTATGCTTATATCCTAAAAGTAAAATAGTTACAAATAAATGCAACATAATTCTATTCTAAAAGAAATCATTTTCTCAGTTTTTTGTCCATATATTAACAATATGACAATAACATTAAATTAAACAAAAGTTTTTAAGTTATGTTAAAGAAAAATTAATATTTTCGTTACATCAAAACCAAAATTTATGAACATCAAAATAACAGGTTCTGGAAGCTATATTCCCACAGAAAGAGTCACCAATATTGATTTTGCAAAACATTCCTTTTTAAACGAAGATGGTTCTCCTTTTCCCTACCCAAATGATGTTGTGGCTGAAAAATTTTTAGAAATTACAGGTATTCAGGAGAGAAGATATGTAACGGATGATTTATGCACTTCAGATATTGCTCTATTAGCTGCTGAAAAAGCTATTTCAGACGCAAAAATAGATCCAGAAACCTTAGACTATATAATTTTAGCTCATAATTTTGGAGATGTTAAAAAAGGAGCCATTCAGTCTGATATTTTGCCCAGTTTGGCCACTCGTGTAAAACACGGATTAAAAATAAAAAATCCAAAATGTGTGGCCTATGACATTTTGTTTGGATGTCCGGGGTGGATAGAAGGCGTCATTCAAGCCTATGCATTCATAAAAGCTGGTATGGCTAAAAAATGTTTGGTAATTGGTTCAGAAACTTTATCACGAGTTGTAGATATTCATGACAGAGACTCTATGATTTATTCCGATGGTGCTGGTGCCACCATCATTGAATCGACAGATGAAACAGGTGGAATCCTATCCTATGAATCGGCTTCATTTACACATGATGAAGCGTATTATTTATTTTTTGGAAATTCATTCAATACCACTCACGATCCAGATATTCGTTATATTAAAATGTATGGCAGAAAAATATATGAATTTGCCTTGAGCAATGTTCCAAAAGCGATGGCAGCTTGTTTGGAAAAAAGCGGACTTCCCATCGAAAAAGTTAAAAAGATTTTGATCCATCAAGCCAATGAAAAAATGGACGAGGCCATCATTCATCGCTTCTTTAAACACTACAAACAATCACCTCCCGATGGTGTTATGCCAATGAGCATTCACAAACTAGGAAACTCTAGTGTAGCGACAGTTCCCACTCTTTATGATTTATTAATCAAAGGCGCCATCGAAAATCAATCCTTAGCAAAAGGAGATGTTGTTTTGTTTGCATCGGTTGGCGCAGGTATGAATATTAACGCATTCGTTTATCAAATGTAATTTTTTTATGTGTTGTTAATGGTTTATCGTTAATTTTGCAACATCACAAACCGAAAACCGTAAGCATGTACGAAAAAACATATCCAAGCAAACGATTCAATATCACTTTAGATTTTCTAAAAAACCACATCAAAACTTCAGAAACTATTTTTGACTTAGGCGTTCCTAATCCCTTTTCAAAAATCATGACTCAAAATGGATATAGTGTAATCAATACAAAAGGAGAAGACTTGGACACCGATCAAAGTGCACTTCAAAATGAGAAATATGAAGTATTTACTGCTTTTGAAATTTTTGAACATTTGCTCAATCCGTTCACCATTCTTGAAAACGTTACGGCCGATAAAATAGTCATATCGATTCCTTTGCGCTTGTGGTTTTCTCCTGCGTATCGCAGCAAAACTGATATGTGGGACCGTCATTACCATGAATTTGAGGACTGGCAACTCGATTGGTTGCTTGAAAAAACGGGATTTAAAATTGTTGATCGCATAAAATTTACACATCCTGTAAAAAAGGTAGGTTTTAGACCCTTGTTAAGATGGTTTACGCCACGTTACTATTTGGTGTATGCGGAAAGAAGCCCCCTAACCCCCAAAGGGGGAATATAAAACGCAAATTAAGTTTTATAATGAACAATACAAATTCAACACAAAATACTTCCAACTCACCCTTCGGGGGCTGGGGGGCTTACTACATAATTATTCCCACCTATAACGAAGAAAAATGTATTGCATTAACCCTGCAATCTTTAGTAGAACAAACTGTTTTACCAACAAAAATCGTGGTGGTAAATGACAATTCAACGGATAATACTCCAGCAATAGTTTCTGAATTTGCTGCAAAATTTCCGTTTATCACTTTGGTAAATAAAAAATCAGATGCCATTCATTTACCTGGGAGCAAAGTTATTCAGGCATTTCATGAAGGTGAAAAACATATTGATGAAGCATACGACATCCTTGTAAAAGTTGATGCCGATTTAATTTTTCCGAGCAACTATTTTGAAACCATTATAGGCCATTTTCAATCGGATGCAACGGTAGCGATGGTTGGCGGATTCTGCTACATTGAAAAGAATGGCGATTGGGTTTTAGAAAACCTAACCGATAAAGACCATATTCGCGGTGCATTAAAAGCATATCGTGCGGCAGCCTATAAACAAATAGGCGGACTAAAACCGGCTATGGGTTGGGACACCGTAGATGAATTACTTTGTAAATTTTACGGATGGAATATTGTGACCGATTCCCGTTTACAGGTAAAGCACTTAAAACCAACCGGTGCAAGTTATAACAAAGCGGCACGTTACAAACAAGGTGAAGCTTTTTATAGTTTGGGATACGGTTTCCTTATTACAGCAATTTCTTCTTTGAAATTAGCCATGAGAAAAGGAAAACCTTTTTTGTTTGTAGATTATCTCATGGGCTTTTGGAAAGCTAAATCAGCAGGAAAACCAATATTTGTTACATCAGAACAAGCCCGATTTTTTAGAAACTACCGCTGGAAGAAAATGAAAGAGAAGTTGTTTTAACTAATCCAAAAAAATATAGTAATTTTACTGCAATTCTAGACATTGAACCCAGATAAAATGATGCTCGTTCGCTACTTATCGGAAATAGGAAAGTATTTCATCATGTTGAAAGAAATCTTCAACAAGCCTACCAAATGGTCGGTGATGAAACAATTAATCTTGAAAGAAATTGACGACCTTATTGTAGGTTCGTTAGGTATTGTAGCCTTTATATCCTTTTTTGTGGGAGGGGTAGTTTCCATACAAACGGCTTTAAATTTAACCAATCCATTGATCCCTAAATATTTAGTAGGTTTTGCTACCCGACAATCGGTTATCTTAGAATTTGCCCCTACTTTTATCTCCATCATTATGGCGGGTAAAATGGGCTCGTTTATTACTTCAAGTATAGGAACCATGCGGGTAACCGAACAAATCGATGCTTTAGAAGTAATGGGTGTAAATTCATTAAACTATTTGGTATTTCCAAAAATAATTGCCCTACTCCTTTATCCATTCGTCATAGGACTGAGTATGTTTTTAGGAGTATTAGGGGGTTGGATGGCTGCTGTTTATGGAGGTTTTACGAGTAGTGCCGAATTTGTATCCGGTTTGCAAACTGAATTCATACCCTTTCACATCACCTATGCGTTTATAAAAACCGCCACATTTGCCTTACTTCTTGCTACCATTCCTTCTTATCATGGCTATTACATGAAAGGTGGCGCTTTGGAAGTTGGACAAGCGAGTACGGTTTCCTTTGTTTGGACTTCCGTAGCAATTATTTTGATGAATTTTATTTTAACACAACTTTTATTGAGCTAATGATTGAAGTAAAAAACATCGTAAAAAAATTTGGAGATCAAACCGTCTTAAAAGGAATTTCGACGCGATTTGAAGCAGGCATGACCAATTTAATAATCGGACAGAGTGGCTCGGGTAAAACTGTTTTCTTAAAAAGTTTATTGGGCATTCACACACCCGATGGTGGTACTATTTCATTTAACGGCAGAATTTATTCCGAATTGTCAAATGATGAGAAAAGAACTTTACGAACAGAAATTGGAATGGTTTTCCAAGGAAGTGCGCTGTTTGACAGCATGACTGTGGAAGAAAATGTAGGATTTCCATTAAAAATGTTTACTAATAATACACCCAAACAAATTAAAGAGCGCGTGGATTTTGTCATTGATCGTGTCAATTTAACCAATGCCCATGAAAAACGACCATCTGAAATTTCAGGAGGTATGCAAAAAAGGGTTGCAATAGCTCGTGCAATTGTAAATAACCCCAAATATCTTTTTTGCGACGAACCAAATTCGGGATTAGATCCTAAAACTGCCATTGTCATTGATAATTTGATTCAGGAAATCACGCAAGAATACAACATTACAACCGTAATTAATACACACGACATGAATTCGGTTATGGAAATCGGGGAAAAAATTGTCTTCCTAAAAAATGGGTTATTGGAATGGGAAGGTTCTAACAAAGAGATTTTTAAAACCGATAACGAAGCAGTTACCGACTTTGTATATTCTTCTGAATTGTTCAAACGCGTAAGAAAAATGTATTTAGAAGATGATGTAAAATAGTCAAATTGATATTTGACACTATTTACAGCTAATTTGGCAACAACTCAACCTCAGCATTAGGCTGAAAAAGATACAAGCGTCCAGAACTAATCTCTAAACACTCATACCGCTTTACGCGCAAGGCAATTTTCTTGAAAATTTTACCATTCGAAATCCGAAAATGACTTCCCATCGGAATTTCAAAAATATAATTTTTATCCGTTTCTTTTTGGTCAAACTGTTTTAAGGCTAATGCTAATTTTGCATCCGTATCACTACTCGCTTTTGGGTTTCTAAAATGCTTTGCCAATAAAGACAACAATTGATGGGGAAAAATTTCGGGACGAATGAAAGGCACCATCAAACGCTGAAAAGTAAGTTTCCATTCTTCGCCGTGAGGTTTGATATTACGACCAAATTTTTCAAACGCCACCAAATGTGCAATTTCATGAATTAAAGTGATTAAAAATCGGTATTTATTCAAACTAGCATTTACTGTAATCAAATGAAACCCTTGGGCATCTTTTCGGTAATCGCCATGACGTGTTTGACGCTCATTGACAATTTTTAAATGCACATGATTGTCTTTGATTAACTCAAAACAATGAGTAACCGCGTGTTCGGGAAGGTATTTTTGTAAAACTTCGCTCAATTATTTATGGAGTTGACGATGAAACTTGGAGTACTTTTCCGTTGTAAAATGTATTTCCGGTTAAGGCAAAATTAAAAATATAATCGGCCATTTCTTTGGCAGAAATTGGCGCTTCATATCCTGGAAAAGCTTCTTGTAGCATTTCTGTATTTACAGCTCCAAGTGCTAAAACATTGAAAGCAATTCCTTGTTCTTTGTACTCTTCAGCCAATAATTCAGAAAGCGTTATAACCGCTCCTTTACTGGAAGAATAAGCCGCTAATCCAGCGAATTTCATACTGCCTTGAATACCGCCCATCGAACTAATGGTTACCACATGACTTCCCTTTTGCATAAATGGAATGCAAATTTTGGTAAGTTCCGCTACTGCAAAAACATTCACTTTATAAACATTTTGAAATTCATCTGCAGTAATTTGACCAAAAGGCTTATGCAATAAATGCCCAGCGTTATGGAGTAAAACATCCACTTTTTTCCAGGTTTGCGCAATGAATTTCTCCACTTGTAGCAAATCTTTAGCTACCGAAATATCGAGTGACAAACACGAAATATTTGGGTGTTCCATTAAAGCTTGAGGTGTTTTACGCGAGATTGCTAAAACTTGGTGACCGGCATTCGCAAATTGTAACGCCAATTCATAACCTATTCCTCTCGAGGTCCCTGTGATGATAATATTTTTCAAAATAGTTGTTATTTTTAAGTAAAAATAAGAAATAAAAAAATCCCGAAGAAATTTCGGGATTCTAATATAGTAAATATAATGTTAAGCCAACATCGTAACCGGATTTTCCATAAACGCTTTAAACGTTTGAAGAAATTGAGCTCCTGTTGCGCCGTCAACTGTTCTGTGATCGCAAGCTAAAGTTACCACCATTGTGTTTCCAACAACGATTTGTCCGTTTTTAACCACTGGTTTTTCAATGATAGCCCCTACCGATAAAATAGCAGAGTTGGGCTGATTGATAATAGAAGTAAACGATTGGATGCCGAACATGCCTAAATTTGAAATGGTAAAAGTACTTCCTTCCATTTCGGCAGGTTGAATTTTTTTAGCTTTTGCTTTTCCGGCTAAATCTTTCACGCTGGCACCAATTTGTGTTAAACTCATTTGGTCTGTGAATTTCAAAACAGGAACCATTAATCCGTCTTCAACGGCTACCGCAACCCCAATGTTCACGTGGTGATTAATCACCATAGCATCTTCTCTCCACTGAGAATTTACTTGTGGATGTTTTTTCAATGCCATCGCACTAGCTTTAATAACCATATCATTGAAAGAAACTTTTGTTTCTGGTAATCCATTAATCATGTTTCGAGAAGCAATTGCATTGTCCATATCCAACTCAATAGTTAAATAATAATGCGGTGCCGTAAATTTAGATTCTGATAATCGTCGTGCAATGGTTTTACGCATTTGCGAATTGGTAATTTCTTCTTTGAAAACTTCACCTGCAGGAACAAATGGTTTCACCGCTGATACTGTTGCTGTTGCTTCTAAAACAGCAGTAACTGGTGATGCAGCAGATGATGGTGAGAAATTCTCAATATCATTTTTAACAATTCGACCGTTTTCGCCCGAACCTTTTACTTGTGCTAAATTGATTCCTTTATCTTGGGCAATTTTTTTTGCCAGGGGCGAAGCAAAAATTCTATCGCTAGTGTTTGTAGATTGTTGCGTACTGTTTGCAGTTGCCTGTTGAGCAAGAGTATTTTCTTCGGCTTTTGGCGCTTCAGCTACCGCACCTACTTTATAATTTGCAGCTATTTCGGATACATCCGTACCAGCAGGTCCTAAAATAGCTAAAATAGTATCCACTGGAGCCGAATCACCTTCTTGAATGCCAATATATAAAAGTGTACCCGCATTAAACGATTCAAATTCCATAGTCGCCTTATCGGTTTCTATTTCTGCTAAAATATCGCCTTCTTTAACGGTATCACCTACTTTTTTCAACCAAGTCGCTACCGTTCCTGTAGTCATCGTATCTGACAAACGCGGCATGGTAATTACTTTAACATTTGCAGGAATCGTTACTTCGCTTAAAGCAGTTTCTTTCGTGTCTGTCACGACTTTCGCTTCTGTAGCAGTACCACTTACTAAAAGCGCCGAAATATCTTCACCACTTTTCCCAATAACTGCTAATAAGGAATCAACCGGAGCCGATTGACCTTCTTGAATTCCAATATGCAATAAAACACCATCGTGAAATGATTCAAATTCCATAGTCGCTTTATCGGTTTCAATTTCTGCAAGTATATCCCCGGTTTTAATGGTATCTCCCACTTTTTTCAACCAAGTGGCTACAACTCCTTCAGTCATTGTATCACTTAAACGCGGCATTGTGATTATTTGTGCCATACTCTTTATAGTTTATGAGGAATAAATGGATAATTTGGCTCTTCGTACACCACATCGTATAACTGATTCACTTCTGGGAAAGGAGATTCCTCAGCAAATTTTTCACATTCCGATACTAAATCAGCAACTCTTTGATCAATGGCTTCGATTTCTGCTTCGGTTGCATATTTTTTCTCTTTTATTATATCTAAAACCTGAGTGATTGGATCAATTTTTCTATATTCTTCCACTTCTTCTTTGGTTCTGTACAATTGTGCATCAGACATAGAATGTCCTCTGTAACGGTATGTTTTCATTTCTAAGAATGTAGGTCCGTCACCACGACGTGCTCTTTCTATGGCTTCGTGCATGGCTTCCGCCACTTTTATTGGATTCATTCCATCCACAGGTCCACATGGCATTTCATACCCTAAACCTAATTTCCAAATATCGGTATGATTTGCGGTACGTTCTACAGAAGTCCCCATGGCATACCCATTATTTTCAACAATAAATACAACTGGCAATTTCCATAACATTGCCATGTTAAAGGCCTCATGTAAAGAACCCTGACGCGCAGCTCCGTCTCCAAAATAGGTTAATGTTACCCCGCCAGTTTCAAAATATTTATCTGCAAAAGCAATTCCAGCTCCTACAGGAATTTGAGCCCCAACAATTCCATGTCCACCATAAAACCCATGTTCTTTAGAAAAAATATGCATCGATCCTCCCATACCTTTAGATGTACCTGTTACTTTTCCATACAATTCAGCCATTACTTTTTTAGGATCTACTCCCATTGCAATAGGTTGCACGTGATTTCTATAAGCTGTAATCATTTTATCTTTAGACAAATCCATCGCGTGAATGGCTCCAGCAAGTACTGCTTCTTGTCCGTTATATAAGTGCAAAAATCCTCTAACTTTTTGTTGGATATAAACAGCAGCTAATTTGTCTTCAAATTTTCTCCAAAACTGCATGTCTTCATACCACTTAAGGTAAACTTCTTTGGTTATTGGCTTCATGATTGTTTGTTTTTTATTTCTATTGGTTGTCAATTGCTATGTACTAGCAATTTTACGAAAAGCAAAAATACTACATAGAATCGTACTGAAAAAATTAAATTCTATGATTTTTACGATTTTTTGTATTAAATCGTTAAAAAAATCTACGAAATCGTTATAGATGATTCTTGTCAAAAACCAAGGGTAAAATATTTTTCAAAGAATCCGATTTATAAATGGGTCCTTCAGCACCCATAAATAATATTTCGATAGGAATATCTTGCTTCATTTCATATTCTGCAATCGCTTGTCTACAACTGCCACAAGGCGGAATAGGCTCTTGTAAATTTCGATCATGTGGCGATGCCGTAATAAACATCTTCACCATTTTTGACGTTGGATAATTGGCCCCCGCATAGTAAATGGCAACACGTTCGGCGCACAAACCCGATGGGTAAGCTGCGTTTTCTTGATTTGACCCTTGTACAACAACCCCATTATCGAGTAAAATGGCTACTCCCACGGTAAATTTAGAATACGGCGCATAGGCTTTACTTCTGGCTTCAAAGGCTTGCTGCATCAATTCTTTTTCTTGTAAAGTCAAATCTTGTTTTGACAATATTGAAAGGATCGATTGGATGATAATTTGCTTCATACGTGTGGAAAAAAAATCCAAATTCTGTTGGAATTTGGATTGTGATTATTTTTATTTCAAATTATAATTCTTCGTATTCATCACCAAAATTAAAGGTCAATGAAAAACGCAAGGTATTTTCCAGCGGATTTCTAACCTTAGAAGCAGAAAACAAATAGGACACATCAATTTTGACTATATTATATTTGAACCCAGCTCCCATTGAAAAGAATTTTCGGGCACCTTTTAACTCGTGTTCGTTAAAATAGCCTAAGCGAAGTGCGAATGAATCTTGATACGAATATTCGGCGCCTAAAGCCCACGTAAATTCTCTCAACTCTTCTGAAAAACCATCTGGGGCATCATTAAAAGATTTAGAAATTCCTTGTGTCCATCCCATTTTTCTATAATCGCTTAAAGCCTGGGTATAGGCATCATCTGCTACATCTTGTTCGGCTTGATCAATAGAGCCATTATTGTTTGCGTCTACCGCCGCAACCAAAGCTGGTGGTGTTGGAACCAATAATTTTGTTACTTCAGCCGTTACACCTACTTTATTGTATTCATCAAAAATAAAATCAAATCCCATACCTAAACGCATATTTGCTGGTAAGAAATTATTATTAATTTCGTCGTTATCATAGCTGATTTTTGGTCCCATATTTTGGAAATTAAACCCGGCTCTCCATCGTCCGTTAAATTCATCGTATACAATTTCTTCAGACTGATAATATCCTGCCACATCTACGGCAAAAGTAGACGCTGCAGTTGCATCTGTAGCACCATCGGCAATTTTTAAACTGGAACGAATGTATCTACCGCCTACTGACATGGCAAAACGTTCGCTCAATTTTAAAGAATACGAACCATCCAAGGCCAATTCGTTTGGATTGACTACTCTTGGAATTTCATTAGGATCTCCCGTTTCTCTCAATTCAATATCTCCTAAACCAAAAAAACGTAACGAACCTGCAAAAGCACTTTGTTCGTTAATTCTATTGTAATAGGACAATTGCCCCAAGGCAATATCATTTGCAATACTTGTCAAATAAGGGGTATAACTTACCGAAAAACCTTGCTTTTGCAAAGAAAAAGCATATTTTGCCGGATTGTATTGTTGCGAAAAAGCATCTGCAGAAGTAGCAACACCCATATCGGCCAAACCGGCAGAACGTGCATCAGCAGCTATGAGTAAAAAAGGAACTCCCGTAGTGATCACTCGGCTATTATCTTCTTGCGCTTTCATCAATTGGCCCATCACCAAAAATGACGCTAAAAAAGCAATTTTTTTCATTTTTTAAAAAGATATTAATTTCACAAATATAACATTTTATTATAGGATTACAAGTTTCTCGTATTTATCAACCGATTTCCCCGTAGTCAGCGATTTGACGGTTAATTTATACATATAAACCCCTTTTCCTATTTTATCACCAAAATCGTCTTTTCCGTCCCAAGTTACAGACCGACTCAAAAAGCCATCGGTAAGCACTTGTTGCTGAATGGTTTTGACCAATTTACCAGAAACGGTTAAAATTTGTACCTGCACTTCTAAAGGTTCAAAAGGCATGTTGTGATTGAACCAAAACTCCGTATAACTTACAAACGGATTCGGATAATTCAATACTTTCTCAATACGCAAGCCTTCCTCAGAACAAATAGCATTGAATTGAATTTCAGTCGTTATTAAATTGTTATACACATCCCAAGCCTTGACCACTAAAGTGTGCAATCCAGGTGTTAAATCCCTAAATGGAAAACGAATAATGCCTTTTGTAAAATCGTTATTTTCAGTTTCATAGTATTCATTCAACACATACGGATTGGACTCATTACCATCTAAAATTGCTACTAAATCATGTCCTATTCCACTGGCTGTATTGATACCATTTGCATCGGACAAAAACGCCAACAAAACGGGCGAACAATTTGTAATTCCTCCTGAAATAAAAGACTCATCATTCATATGTAAACGAAGCGTTGGTGGGGTTGTGTCAAGAGGTGCATTATTGTTCACACCACCCACCTGAACCGACAAATCTACTCCGGTTTGATCTTCTAGTGGCGTTCCTTCTGTTTTTGCATAAAAACTAATTTTTCCAGTTCCAACCGGAATTCGAATGTCTTGCGGGACTACAAAACTGAATTCAAATTGCCCATTTTCTACAGTTGCATTACCTCTAAATAATGTTTCGCCCAAGGTCACAAAATTCATTATGATTAAACCGTTAGAATCCGTTATTCCATCATTTCCCAAAGTACTTCTGTTAATCGGTTTGTCAAAAAATTGAACGGCTAAATCTCCCGAATAATTGGAAAGTAATTGATCGTTTTCATTTCGCACCTCTCCTGCTATTTTTACGATACTCAATGCTTGTAACACAGGTAATGGTTGGTTCACTGGTACATCATTTACTTTGGTCAGTACAATTTTAGACTTGGGAATGGCTAATTTCAATGCGGGATCACCTATGTAAAAAACAACTCTTCGGTTATCAGATCCGGTAGCAATTTTTGTCAAACGCAAGGCTTCAGCAATCGTAGGATAATTGGTAGATCCATAAGCATATAAGGCTTCCGTTAATAGATTATTCATGGTAAAACCAGTAGAAACCCCAATTTGTCTTGTAGTCGCAATTAAACCAATAGCACCTCCAGCTTTATTCCAATACATATACTCGCCACCAGTAGGTCGGTTGGGATCATCAAAACGGGTAAACTCACACGTGATGGTTACAAATAAAGGATAGCGGTAGCGATTCGTTAAATTTTGAGCTTCTAACTTTTCAAATAAACGTTCACGAGCCAAAAATTCTTCATTACCATGCCCAAAATAATTAAACACCAAGGCGCCCAATTGCAACGCATCTAAAAAATCTTTTTTGGCTTCGGGATAGCGTTCTCCCCCAGCGGCCACTTCTTGCACATAGGCGTCCGTATGTATTTTTTTAACGTTAACGAAAGGCTTTTGTGTGGTTAATTCATCGGCTAAATCATTCAAACCCACTTGTAGCGTAGCATCGGTGCTATTATCGGCATCATCTGAATAAATTACAAAATTATTACGCCATCTTCCATAAGATTTCTCGTCATGGTATTCCATCACTTTTTGAACCATTTCGGTCGCTTGTGTCGCAGTAGAAACGAGCATTCTGCCCACAGCAATATCTATTCCATCGAAACTATTGGTCATCGTACCTTCTGCATCATCCATTAATCCAAAAAAATCATCCGACATAAAGGAAGAATACAATGAGAAATTTGAAGCATTATTCGTTTCATTTGCCGCTGGATTAAATCCGTGAAAAACAGGCACTATATTAGTATTGTTGAAAATTCGATCTTTATAATCGTAAGACGCGTCCCCAAATAAATTTACATATTTCACTCGTTTATCGGGTGCAGAGGCATTCCAATAAACATATTTTATGCAATTGCGAATGGCCGCAATATCTTGTTTTCCGGAGGCAAACTCGTGGTAAATTTTTTCTAAGGCAACCACTCGCACACTCATTCCTGATTTGTTTCTATGAAAATTAGCTAGCGTTTCTGCTTGGTTGATTAGAAATTGTGGGGCGATGATTAAATAATCAATATCCTGAAAAACACCATTGGCATCGTTAAAAAGGCTTCCTTTAATGTTTTGGTTTTCAACGCGTGCATTAGATTCCTTCATGGGCAAATAAACATCCGCTTGATCCAGTGCTACATATTTTTTTGCCGTTCCCAAATTCACTTTAAATGAAAAAGAAGCCCCCGAAGTATTTGTATAGCTTGCAACATTATACAAATCGCTTACATCCCAAACTTGTGAAATTCCGGCTGCGTTGGTTATGGAATATTGCCCTACGCCAATATTAGTTTCGGCAGTATCATTAGAAAATTGAAATTGTTTGCCATAACCTATTAAATTCCGCTTGGCTTTCAAACGGATAAAATCGAGATACCCATTCGAATTGGGTACCCCGCCATTTGCAAAAGAAATCGCAAAAGAAATCGTAGGACTTGTAACTGAAAAAGTAGCATTTAATGCCGATTCAAATCCTTCAATTCCGCCATTGGGAACAATTTGAGGAAAGGTAACCGTCCCGATATCTTGACCATTTGCTTTAAAGTTAAATGATGAATTACCGAAAGACCTAGAAGCCGTGTTGATTTTTACTTCTACGGGAACCGTAATATCTATATTGGGAACCGTAAATGAAAAAGTTTGGGTATTATCTATATTGAATTGTTCCCCAAACCAGCGTCTGCCAACTTTTCCGGCATTGACCAAATCTTTTTCGTAACAAATTCGATCATCAAACTGAGCAAAGGTAAACATTGGGATTCCCGAAGGCTCAACAGCTGTAGTTATTCGTTTTCCTGTTCCTCCAGAAGTCGTAACATAATAATACGACTTGTCTGCAAAAAGATTCACATTCGTTAAACTTTCAGTATTCCATGTATCTATACCTTCTGCATAAAATAAGATATAATCAGATGGATCAAAAACACCGTCATCCTCCCCTATAAATTGTATGGCGTTTTCTTCTAAATCTATGGGGTATGGCGTTGCATTCGATAAAGGCAACATGCGTCCACCGTTACCATATATTTTAAGTGTCCTCGGATCCAAATTTACATCCATCCCCAAACTTTGAAGAAATATCTTTGAGATTTTATAAATGCCCGATTTTTCAACATAAAAACGATACCATTTGCCAGAAGCCAACACAGAATTTGAAAGTGCTTGTGGTGCAGCTGCTTCTCTATTAGTCAATGCAGTATTGTTTGTAGTATACCTAAAAGAAACTACTTTTTTATACGTCCCGGCTTCTTTGATAATAGGTGAAAATCTAAAGTGTCCTTTATAATTATCACGAGCTTTTACAATTTCGTATGAAAACTGAACCGAAGTAGGAATTGATTTTAAATCGATATCATACAATTCTGCTGCAGTAATAGTTTGGTAATTGACGGCAGATAGAGAAATGGAAAAATTGGACTGATCGAGAGGAATTACTTTTGAAAAAGTGACTTTTCTCAAAGTGGGATCCCACTCAAAATAATCCGATTGAAATTGAGGAACTTTAAACGAATAATTATCATACTGATAGGCAACATCTTTAGACCATTGCAAAGCTATAGTTTCGCTTTTTTGCGCAAAAAGGGCCGAAGAAAGTAATACAAACAGGATTAAAAATAACTTTTTCATTGGTTAAAAAACGTAAGTTTTGTAAATATAGTACAAAGAGAGAAAAATATTTTATGGAATACTAATGAATCACAATAAAATATTAATTGTTTCGTTAATGCTGTATGGATTTCCAGTAAAATATTTTTTTTTACAAATTTTAAAAAACATGTTGCATATTAATACATAATTATTATCTTGCGACACTAAATTTATTACCTACTAAGTATGAAAATTAAGAAAACTATGGCTTTAAAATTGTTAGTCGTATTGGCGCTAACAATTGGTTTTACTGGCTGCAGCAAGAAAGGTAGCTCAAAAGGCGGCTCTTCTGCTACGGGTTGGAAAATCAACGATAAGAAAGGCGGTTTCCAGTTTAACGACAAGTTTAAGAAGCAAGAAACTCCCCCAGGGATGATTCCGATTGAAGGTGGGACATTCACAATGGGTAAAGTACAAGACGATGTAATGCACGATTGGAATAATACCCCAAACCAACAACACGTGCAATCTTTTTACATGGATGAAACTGAGGTTACCAACAAATCCTATGCTGAATATTTATATTGGGTAAAAGCAGTTTTTCCTCCAACCGAAGAAAATTATAAGAACATCTATAACGGAGCCATTCCAGATACTTTAGTTTGGAGAAACCGTTTAGGATATAATGAAACCATGACCAATAATTACCTAAGACACCCTGCATATGCAAATTATCCAGTGGTAGGTGTAAATTGGATTCAGGCTACTGAATTTTGTAAATGGAGAACCAATCGTGTGAACGAAAACATCTTAGAACGTTCTGGATATCTTAAAAAAGACAATAAAGTTAGTTTAGGTACAGATGTTAAAGGTGAATCTTCTTTTGACACAGAAGCTTATGTGAATTCGCCTTCTAAATCATTAGGTGGAAATGATGCGGTTGTATTGAAAAAAGGAGTTAATGGAAAAAAACAAGTTGCCCCTGATGCTAAAAACGTATACGCACAAAGAAGTTCTGGGTTAATTTTACCAGAATACCGTCTTCCTACAGAAGCGGAATGGGAATATGCAGCTGTAGCACTTGTTGGAAATAGAGAATACAACATTTACAAAGGACAAAAGAAATATCCTTGGAATGGACAATATACCCGTTCTTCAAAAAGAACAAGTAAAGGAGACCAGTTGGCCAACTTTAAACAAGGTAAAGGAGATTACGGAGGAATTGCAGGATGGTCTGATGACGGTGCTGATATTACCAACGAAGTAAAACGTTATGCGCCAAATGATTTTGGTTTGTATGATATGGCAGGAAATGTTGCCGAGTGGGTACAAGACGTTTACCGCCCTATGGTAGATGATGAAGCAAATGACTTCAACTACTTTAGAGGTAACGTGTACACTAAAAACAAATTAGATGCTGAAGGGAATGCTGAATTAGTAACTTCTGACAACATCAAATATGATACCTTAAGTAATGGTAAAATTATTGCCAGAAACTTCCCAGGTCAAATTGCACAAGTTCCAGTGGATGAAAACGAAACCTATTTAAGAACACAGTTTTCAACGTCAGATAATAGAAATTTCAGAGATGGTGATCGTCAATCGACACGTTTCTTTAAATTTGGTGCTACTGATGAAGAAAATGCTGAAGGAGCATCCGAAAAATACAAAATGTATGATGCACCGAAACATAAGATTTCTACCGTAGTAGACTCTACAAATAATTCTAAAAAATTATTGAAACAATACGATAAATCAGACAAGAGAACTACGCTTGTAAATGATGATGTAAGAGTATACAAAGGAGGTTCTTGGAGAGATAGAGCGTACTGGTTAGATCCAGCTTCTAGAAGATACTTCCCACAAGATATGGCAACCGATTATATTGGATTCCGTTGTGCGATGTCTAAAGTAGGTCCTAAAACCGATAAAAAGACTCCGAGAGGAAATCCTAGACAATAATATTTTCAAATTACTATAAAAAGCCCTTTTGTTTAAAAGGGCTTTTTTTTATCTTCGTTGCTGATAAAACGTATTTCATGACACTAGATACCCTTCATTCACTTTTCCTTAGTTGTACGGGCGTAGCCACTGATACGCGAAAAATAGAAGATGGAAGTTTATTTGTAGCCCTCAAAGGCGATCATTTTGATGCCAACACATTTGCTAAAGAAGCCCTTGCTAAAGGCGCAAAATATGTCGTGATTGACAATCCCGATTATTACATTGACGAGCGCACTATCTTAGTTGATAACACGCTAAGCACACTACAAGAACTGGCTAAATTCCACAGGAACTATTTGGGTTTACCCATTATTGCCTTAACGGGAAGCAACGGAAAAACAACTACTAAAGAATTGATTCATGCAGTTCTCTCACAAAAATACAATACCCTTGCCACTATTGGCAATCTAAACAATCATATTGGTGTACCCTTAACCCTATTACGTTTTACTAAAGAAACCGAAATAGGCATTGTAGAAATGGGTGCCAATCATCAAAAAGAAATTGCCTTTTTGTGTTCCATTGCCCAACCCGATTATGGCTATATTACAAATTTTGGAAAAGCCCACCTCGAAGGTTTTGGGGGCGTTGAAGGTGTTATCAAAGGCAAAAGCGAAATGTATGATTACCTTATGGAGCATCAAAAAACGCTTTTTGTGAATCTTGACGATGCCTTACAAGATCAAAAAACGCGTTCGGCACAACGTTATACGTTTTCAACAACGGATAAAAACAGTGCTGTTTATATAGAAAATGTGGTGGCCGATCCGATGGTTTGCGTAACCTATAATGGGCTTTCCATCCATTCGCATCTCATTGGCATTTACAATGCTCACAATATTAATGCCGCTATTACTATTGGGCATTACTTTAAAGTCGACGATGCCGCCATTAAAACTGCTTTAGAAAATTACATCCCCGAAAACAACCGTTCGCAACTGATTCAAAAGAATGGCAACGAAATTATATTGGACGCCTATAATGCCAATCCGAGTAGCATGCAAGCAGCAATTGTCAACTTTCTTCAGCTCCAACAATTCCCTAAAATAGCAGTTTTAGGTGACATGTTTGAATTGGGTACGGAAAGCCCTTCCGAACACGCCAAAATAGTGGCCCAATTGGAAAACGAAACCGAGATTACCGTTTATTTTGTGGGCAAAGACTTTTATGCCCAACACATCGCCAAACCGCATCTGCATTTTTTTGAGACGTATGCAGCTTTTGCCGAAGCACTGCAAACAAAACTACCCGAGAACAGCCTCCTATTGATCAAAGGTTCGAGAGGTATGGCATTAGAAAAAACACTCGACTTGTTCTAAATAAAAAAGCACCCAAAAGGGTGCTTTTTTATTATACTAAAGATTGTCTCTTCTTTTTTATGAAGAAGTACATCAGTGCTACTCCTAGGATGGCCATCGGAATCACCCAGTTGTCTACCGGTACATCTTGTACATCGTCGACAAAATCTGGGGTTTGTGCTGCTATAAATTGTACTTGAGATAAGGCTACTAGTACGGCTAATTGTATTTTTCTACTTGTTTTCATCGCGCTTTTCTTTATTATTCTACAATCCATTTTACGTGTTGGGTTTTGCCTTCGGTGGTTACCGTAACCAAATAGATGCCTTGCGACAACGTTTGTGTAGGCGTAACCTGTAGGGCATTCCCTTGCGATTTTACCTGTACCGGTATGTTTTGACCCATTACATTGTACACCGTTACTTGTGCTGCTGTAATTCCTTGTACATAGAAATTAGCTCCTGCTTTCGCTGGATTAGGATATACAACCAAACCATTAGCAAAATCATCCGCACTTAGAGCACTCGGTTGGAATACAATTTTGAAACGGTTGGCCGCTGCTGTCGTTGCAGTGAAAGGAACAACAACTCCGTTTGTAATTTCGGTGTAGGTATTGTTTTGTGCATCGTATAAAAACGGTCTTTCTCCTTGGTAGTTGGTCAATTCAAACTGCCATTGGTAATTCGACTGACGCAAGTTGTTCAACTGTATAGGCAACTCCGAGTTTGCACTTGGCACAGATACACAAGCAATAGCCAAAGACGTATTGTTTTGAACAAAACTTACTTCCTCATCTAAATTGCTCATTTTTGTAGCATCTTCTGAAGTAACGTTCCAACTAAAGTTGTCGTTAAACAAAGCTAGTGTTCCTTCAATGTTTTGCCATTGGTTGTTGGTATTGGCTTGCAGGTTTACACGTAACAATCCATAATCGTTTGGTGAAGTTGTTCTGAATACCCCTGCTGAAGCATTAGCTACAGCTTTGTGACTTTCTGTAAATGTCATTGTAGCTGTTGGTGCTGTGTTTGCTTTTTTTACAAACACCGCTTGTCCTGGTTGAAGGTATTGGTTGAAATCAGACATTGGAGTATTATTATTAGATGACAAATCACGCGTTACATACCCGCCTCTTGCGTTTAATGTAGGGTCCCAATAGTAAACCACTCCGGTATTCATATTAGTTGCCGCGTCTAAAACTGTTTTTATATTTACTGGTGCTTGGTAAGGATTGCCTACAAAACTAAATCCTTCTGCAGCTTGATTTAAAGTTGGTGAAAAGTTTCCAGTATGTAGAGTACCTGTAGCTCGTAAAGTTGTTGCAGTGGCATTAGGGGTATTTGTAGATAAACTTATGGTTCTATCCCCACGTACCATCAAACGATACGGGGTTCCTGCGGTAAAATTGGTAAGTGTACTCATCACTGCCTCCCAAGCTCCTGAGGTATTGTTGAAAGTATATAAAGACGGATTATTAGTAGCTGTGGTATCAAAACCATTGTCGGCACCACCCGTTCCGGTGATGTGCGTACCAAAACCAGCTGTATTTACACCATCTTCTTGCCAGTTTTGTCTAATGGTTGTTGTTAAAGTATTCACACTAGAACTCAAGAAACGATACGCTCTTTTTGCAGGGATGTAACGTTCAACTTTCACATTAGTTGCGTTTGTAAGTGTTCCGGTTAACGGACCAAACATACCCGAACCTGTAGCGTCTGATTTAAAGGTTACGGCTTTGCCCCCAAAATCGGCTGTACCGGCAATCGTTAACGTTTTACCAGGGGCAATCGTTAAAGTACCCGTACCGCTAATCGTTAAACTTTTTCCAGCTGGAATTGTCATATCGGCATCTAATACAGGGGCATTCGTGCCATTTGAAGAAATAACAACATTATCACCAGTAGTTGGTACCGTATTTAACGACCAGTTACCTGCTGTGCTCCAAGAATTACTTGTGTTACCTATCCATGTATTAGGAGTTTGCTCAATTGTAAAATTATCAATAAAAAAATCTATATCTGCACTTCCATTACTTGTTCCTTCAAAGGCCCTAAAAGCAAATCGAACAGTTTGACCATTGTATGCTGATATGTCAACATTATCTACTTGACCTAAATTCGAAGGTACATTTGATGCATTATAAGTTTTTAAAACTGTCCAGTTAGTGTTTGAAGTAGAAACTAATAACTCTACTAAATCATCTGCTTCCCAATTAGTTACTGCAGTAGTTACATTCCAGTTAGTTGCCCCTACACTATATTTAACTCTAAATCCTGTTGCAGGAATTGTATAAAAAGAAGATAGTAACCACTCTGATCCGTTTGCTGCATCAATATTCATTTTGGCAGATCCTGTAGAACCTGAATTTAAAAAACCATCCTCAACCCAATCACTTGTACTTGAACTTCCTATGGTTGAAGGGCCTGCAGTTAAATCACCTAAATCACCTTCTTGCCAACAAATAGGTAAATAAGTGGCAAAATCAAAAATACTTGGGAAAACAGTAATATTACCACATTGTGTAGCTAATGTTGCAGCACTCGTCCAAGAGCTATTAAATCCACTGTAACAATTTGTTCTGACATATACAGAATAGCTTGTAGAAGCTGAAAGTCCAGTTAAACTAGCAGAAACTGTTGGCGCAGTTGTTGTCCCTGTTGCAATTAAACCTGCTGCTCCAGAACCAGCAGCTCCTGAAGTTCTTACTTCATATTCATATCCCGAAGGTGAACCAGATGGAGCGGTCCATGATATAGTTGCAGTGGTTGTAGTAATTGAAGAACTTGTAACTGCTGTAGGTACATTACAACTTAATGTAGTAAAAGTGGCGCTCGCCCAAGACGAATAATCTCCACCACCACAATTAGAACGCACATAGTAAGTATAGGCAGTTCCGCCTGTTAATCCTGTTAAACTTTCCGAAACTGTTGGTGCAGTTGTTGAACCTGATGTAACTAAGCCCGTAGCTCCTGACCCAGCAGCTCCTGAGGTTCTAATTTCGTAATAATAACCTGCAGGTGACGTACCACTTGTAGGTGCTGTCCAACCAATTGTTGCTGTTTGATAAGTAATTAAAGATGAAGTTAATGTAGTTGGTATATAACAAGTTGGAGCAACGACTATAAAAGTGTAATCTTCGGTTTCACTATTTGCTATAGCTGTATTACAGCTAAGTACGGATCCAGTAGCGTCTTTAACAACAATTCTCATTCTAGTATTTCCTATCAATGCATCTGATGGCACTGCAAAAATCCCAGATGGATTAGTAGTAGGTTGTGTAATTGTCAATAAAGGGGATTCATTTGTGTCAAGAAAATCTCCGTCTTGGTTCCAATCAACAAAAATACCAAAACTCGAGCCATCGCTAACTCCTGGAGAAGTCATAGAGAAATTTACAGTACTTCCAATATATTGACTTGTATTTTGTGAAGTAAAATCACCATATCCGTTAGTTGAGTATGTAGATGAATTATTTAAATTCGTTATTCCTCCAGTTATTGTAAAATTTGTGAAATAATCAGACCCTTGAGTTGATGGGCCTGTACTTGCACAATAAGTTACATTTACTAATAATGAATTTGAAGTACCAGTATTTCCAGAACAAATAACGTTACATCTATAATAAGTATTTGCAGTTGGTGTTGCAGTATAGGTAGCTGAGGTCCCCGAAGAAGCTACATTAGTCCACGTACTATTATTTGGTGAAGACTGCCATTGGTAGGTAACTCCAGTACCCGCGGTTGCATTTTGTAGAGAAAGAACAGTTGATGAACCACTAACAACAGGATTTACTGAAGCAATTGTGTTACCTGGCACAGGTGTACCTGAGCAAGCTGGCATTGAAGAAGATGAAATAGTTATGTCGTCTAAGCCCAAAGTTGGTCTTGTTCCAGATGTTATTGTTGATTCATTATAACAATACCACATAATTTGAACTGTCTCTGAATTATTAACTGCTGAAGGTAAAGTTATTGTTGGCATTACAGTCGAACTAATGGATGCATTGGCAGAATAAAAAATATTTGATGCTGTCGTACTAGCGTCAATAAAACTACCTGATGTCCCTATTCTATACATCAATCTTATACCATAAGTTCTAGCACCAATTGCAATAGTCCGTCCAGTCCAAGACACTTGAACATCCTGTCTCCCAATTGTATTGATAGATAATACTGCAGATCCTATACCAGCACCACCTGTATTATTAAAGCCAATCCCATTTGTCCCATTTCCGTATATAGTTCCGCTAGCAAAAGAATATGCCGAGGTATAATTTGCAGATGGAAGAGTTGCAATTAATGGATCAGTAGACCCATGTTTCCAAAAACGCATATTAGATGTAGTTGAAGAAGTTGACACTCCAGTTGTTGCATTGGAGCCAGTTGCACCATTTGTAGGATATTTATCTGATGCAACAGAAGAACTCCAGCCTGATAAAGTCCAATTTCCAGAAGACAAATCAAAAACAACCCCAGGATTTGTCTGCCCCCACCCCATACTTGAAAAAATCAGGATGAATAAACAAGTCAGGTATTTGATTTGGTTGGCGCAACTTAAAAGGTAGTTGTTTAAGTTGATAACTGGTTTTGTGAATGATTTTGTCATAAATGCAATAAAATAGGTTAATATGTAAGGTCTTGTTAGTTTTGAATTACTATAATTAACAATTTTACAAAAAATCAAACTTAATATTACATTATTTTCGATAAAACACTTAAAAAGTCGATAAAATACATTAGTTTGGTTTTATGATAACACGTTCAAAATGAGGAGTTTTTTGAGGCGGGAATCAATTTACTAGTTACGAATTACGATTTACGAATTACGAGTTACGGATTACGAGTTACGAGTTACGAATTTTCTTTGCGCTACGTTAGCCCTACAGCCCCTGTAAAAATTGTTATAATCAGCACGATAAAAATGTAACTAATAAATGCCCTGTAGTATCGTTTTGGCATAAAAAAAACTCCAACATTTCTGTTGAAGTTTTTTGTGGGCGATGAGGGGTTCGAACCCCCGACTCTCCCGATAAAATCGGGATGCTTTGAACCAGCTGAGCTAATCTTTACTATTTATTAATTGTTGAATTTT
>NZ_JBILKB010000107.1:0-4658 GCF_044376915.1 Flavobacterium sp. | reverse complement strand
AATAAAAATCAATCCCTCAAAATGGTTTTGGTAATAGGCATAAGCACTTCCTACAATAATTCCAGAGACAGAAAGTGGCAAGGTTCGCAAACGGGCAGCTTGAATCCAGGGTTTTATGTTGTTTATCATTACATTAAAAATACGATAAAAATCGCTATTAGATTTACTGCCAAATTAAAATAAGGTATCAAACTATTTTTATTCTTAAAAATTGTATACGTGTTTAAAATTGGCAAAAGAAACAACATAGCAATCATTGGAAGCCAAAGAATCTCAGAAAGCACACCTAAAATAGTAACCTTATAAACATCTATTGTTTTACAAAGTAACCAATATAATAGGATAACTATACTTAAAGCTAAAATAAGTTTTTTATTTGCGATTACTTTTTCCATACCAACCTCTTTTAATTTAAAAATATCAATCTGCAAGTTAGATTATAACACATTTATCGAATTGCCTTTACCTCCAAATTAAGGCAAATATTTTTTTTCAAAATTTGGCTTACGTTTTTCTAAAAAGGCATCTCTTCCCTCCTTCGCCTCATCAGTCATATAAGCTAATCGTGTGGCTTCACCAGCAAAAACTTGTTGCCCCACCATGCCATCGTCTGTCAAATTCATAGCAAATTTTAGCATTTTAATGGATGTTGGCGATTTTGCCAATATCTCTTTTGCCCATTCATAAGCGGTTGCTTCCAACTCAACATGTGGAATCACGGCATTCACCATACCCATTTCAAACGCCTCTTGTGCCGAATAATTTCTGCCTAAAAAGAAAATTTCTCTTGCTTTCTTTTGTCCCACCATTTTGGCTAAATATGCCGAACCATAGCCTCCATCAAAACTGGTTACATCGGCATCGGTTTGTTTAAATATGGCATGCTCTTTACTGGCCAAAGTAAGATCACAAACTACATGAAGCGAATGTCCGCCACCCACAGCCCAACCAGGAACCACGCAAATCACCGCTTTTGGCATAAAACGGATCATGCGCTGCACTTCTAATATATTCAATCGGTGGTATCCATCTTCTCCAACATACCCTTGATGACCGCGTGCTTTTTGATCGCCACCACTACAAAAACTCCAAATACCATCTTTTGAACTTGGCCCTTCTGCTGATAATAATACAACACCAATAGATGTATCTTCTTGAGCGTCATAAAAAGCTTCAATTAATTCTTTCGTCGTTTTAGGTCGAAAAGCATTTCGAACATCGGGTCTATTAAACGCAATTCGAGCTACGCCATCACATTTTTTATATGTAATATCTTCAAATTCACGAACGGTTTTCCAATTGATAGTTAACATTTTTAATAATTTTTATCAAAAATACTTCAAAAATACTTTAATTTGCAACAGCAGATAAGATTTTTATGAAATCGTAATTAATTACTATTTTGAGAATATTATTTGTCCCAAAAAAAACAGTAAAACAATACATGAAATACAAATCGGACTTTAGTAAATTTAATTTTTTTATACCTCTATTTCCTGTAGTTCTAGTATCGTTTATTGCTTTTTTATCTGGAGATTCTATTAAAATGGTTTTGGCACCAATTGCAATTTTATTTTTATTTTTAAGTGTATTAATTACGGTTGCATTTTTTACAACTTATTACGAAATTCAAGAAAACGTATTATTTGTTTCTATGTTTTTTTACAAAACAAAAATTAAAATTTCAGAAATTAGAATCATAAAATATTCCAATTCTATAATTAAAACAAATTTTTACAAACCGGGCTTTCATCACAAAGGCATTGAAATTGTTTATCACAAATATGACGATATATTTATCTCACCTGAAAAAAGAGAACAATTTATTGCCAAGTTACTAGACATCAACCCAAATATTACGATTAAGAACTAACTATATGTTGAACAGAATAATTATTTTAAGCCTTAGTTTATTATTTATCCATTGCGAAAAAAAACCCGATGAAAAAAACGAGTCCACTTTGAAAGACAAAGACGGAAACGTTTCTAAATATGCTGTCAATTTTACGCCATTAAGTACGGTCTATAAAAAGAGAATGGCTGATGATATTGAAAATTTTTACAATAAAAAATTCAATGCCAAAGATTTTAGCGGTGGTTTTTTAGTGGCTAAAAACGGTGAAATTCTTTTTGAAAATTACAGTGGGTATGCCTACAAAGAAAAAAAAGATTCAATTAAAAAAGATACGCCAATCCATATCGCTTCTGTAAGTAAAGTAATTACAGCTGTTACCGTTTTAAAATTAGTAGACCAAGATAAAATTAAATTAGATGATTTAGTAAATAAATATCTTCCAGAATTTCCACACAAACAGACTACAGTTCGAATGCTACTCAACCACCGAAGTGGATTACGTAATTATGCCTATTTTGCCGATGACAAAGCTATTTGGAACAAGAAAAATAACCTTACCAATCAAGATGTTTTAAAATTACTTGCTACAAAAAATATTAGTTTAGAATCTACTCCTGGGACGCGCTTTAGTTATTGCAATACAAATTATGCGCTATTAGCACTTATTATTGAAAAGGTAACCAAAAACACCTATCCAAAAGTACTTCAAGAAATGATATTTGATCCGCTAGGAATGAAAAACACCTTTGTTTTTCACAACTTAAAGGACCAAGATAAAGTTTGTCAGTCTTATAAAAATAATTATTTACGATTGGCCTTTGAATTCTTAGATCAAGTATATGGTGATAAAAACATTTATTCAACACCTAGAGATTTACTAAAATTTGATTTGGCTTTATATTCAGAAGATTTTTTAAGCACAAAAATCAAAACTGAAATGTTCAAAGGGTATAGTTACGAACGTAAAGGCACTAAAAATTATGGATTAGGCATTCGCATGTTGGAATTTGAAACCGGACAACACTATTATTTTCACAACGGTTGGTGGCACGGAAATACCTCGTCTTATGTAACCTTACAAAAAGACTCGGTGACTATTATTGCTATTTCAAATAAGTTTTCGAAAAAACCATACCAAACAAAACGATTAGCGCCTAAATTTGGCGACTATCCGTTTGAGTTTAACGATAGTGAAGGGGAATAATTAAGGCAATAATTCTATTTTAAAATATCGAAGTATAAATAAAATAGTGCCTATGTTTAGAGACAAACTGATCCATGAATATTTGTTTATTTCATCCGTGTGAACAACAATTTCATACAAATTTAACAGCGGTAAAATGACTATAGCAATCCAAATGGGAATCCAAATAATTTCGGTCTCAAAGCCTATTATAGTTACCGTTTCAAATGTTTGTAGTATGGCGACAAAGGTAAGCACTAACGTAAGAATGCTTGCTAAAAGATAATATTTGTTTTTGGTTGTCATATTACACCAAATAGATACCGTCGTCTTTAAGTTCAATCAACTGCTGCTTATACAAACTACCTACGGCTTTCTTGAAATTTTTCTTACTCATTTTCAATACCGTTTTAATATCTTCTGGGTGCGAATGATCAGTTAGACGCAAAAAGCCACGATTTGCTTTCAACTCGTCTAAAATAATTTGTGAAGACGGTTCGATGGCCTCTATTCCTACTTTTCGCAACAATACATCAATTTTTCCGTCGGGACGAATGTTTTTAATATAACCTATGGTCTTCATTCCCGGTTTTACTTCGGTATACACTTCGTTTTTATAGGCCAAACCCTTGTATTTCTGATTGATGATGACATTGATACCGCCATCAGTAATGTGTGAAATTAAGATTTGAACTTCTTCGTTGGGTTCTAAATCTATATTTTCATTCGACAAATACTTATTGGTTCTGCTGGAAGCGACCAAACGATTGCTTTTTTCATCCATATACATATAGACCAAATAGCGTTTGCCCACCTCCATAGGTCGTGCTTGTTCTTTAAAAGGAACAAACAAATCTTTTTCCAAGCCCCAATCTAAGAATGCCCCAAACTGATTCATGTAATTCACCTTCAAATGGGCAAATTCATTGCGTTTAATATAGGGTTTCAGTGTAGTAGCTACCGGACGTTCTTCGTGGTCTAAATAAATAAAAACCGTCAAATCATCGCCAATAGAAAACTCTTTGGGAACGTATTTATTGGGCAACAAAACATCATCTTCTTGTGTTTCTTCACTTCCTAAAAATAAGCCCACTTTTGTATCTCTAAGGATTTTAAGCGTATTGAATTCTCCTATATGTAACATAAATAATATAAATAGTCTGCAAAGGTACACAATGATAAACAATATCATTAAAGAAGAACTATATTTAATTGTCAATATTAAGAAATTGAAAAAACAAACTTGATTAAATGTATAATTAATGTAAACAATACCTATTCATAACATTAAATTAACCTTTTAGGTAACAAATAATAATAGTTTTGCAAAAAATTAATTAGAACCACATCACAACAAAATGAAATTTAAAAGTATTATTTGCGCTGCATTTATAATGTTAAGCTTCTTTAATTCAAATGCACAAGAAGTTCGAGAAGATTCACTAAAACCAATTATGTCATCGCAACAAAAAATTGAAAGTGAATGGTATAATTCATTTAAAATTAGAGGCTATGTTCAAGCGCGTTACAACAGACTATTTGAAACTAATCCCGATCTAGGATGTGAGCAGTGTGACCGATCTTGGGGAGATGAAGGAGGTTTTTTCTTAAGACGGATTC